>JAJUGF010000087.1 GCA_029268495.1 Gracilibacillus sp. | reverse complement strand
TAGAAAATAATCCCAAATGATGCACCCTTCTCTATAAAAAAACGCTCATTTGCTTCATCCTAAATGAATGAACAAATGAGCGTTTTATATCGTTAATTTTGAAAATAATTTCCTTTTACTACTTCGATTTGTTTCTTTGTATCATCTACATTTTTGATTCGTACAAGCGAGACGTATTCATCTACAACACGTTCTTCTTCTTCATCTTCTGCTTCTGCCAACACACCTATTGCCTTTACATTGGCATCGAATTCTTCCAATAGATTCTTGATACCATTAATTGTGCCGCCAGCTTTCATAAAATCATCGATAATACAAACATTAGCTCCAGAATTTAAGCTTCGTTTGGATAAAACCATTGTTTGAATTTTTTTAGATGAGCCTGAGACATAGTTAATACTCACTGTTGATCCTTCTGTCACTTTTGGATCTCTTCTAACGATAATGACAGGTACATTTAAAAACTCAGCAACAGCATAGGCAAGCGGTATTCCTTTCGTTGCCACTGTGACAATGGAATCAATATTTAAATCAGCAAATTTAGATGCAAACAAGCGACCAATATTACGTACAGTATTTGGGTTTCCTAAAACATCACTCATAAATAAGTATCCACCAGGTAATATCCTAGCCGGATCTTCTAATTGTGTACATAGTTCATCAATGATGTGCGTCGATTTCGTCTCAGATACATGAGGGATATATTTCACTCCTCCAGCCGCTCCTGAGATAGATGCTAAATATCCAATACCATCTTCTCGAAAAATACGATTGATGATTGCTAAATCTTCACTAATAGACGATTTTGCTGCACCATATACTTCTGAGAAAAACGGCAAGGAGATTAACTCCATAGGATGATCTATTAAATAATTGGTCATTGCGACTAAACGTTCGCTTCTTTTCATTACTACACCTCTAAATCCGAATATTATGACGTAAATATAACATTTTATACGGATTTAATCAAGTGTTTGTCTAGTTCCTAACATTCTAACCACATGTACCTCTTCACAAAAACCCCGTAAACTGTTATAAATACGTATTGCTCTAGATTCATGCTTCACAAGACCATATACAGTAGGTCCACTTCCACTCATCAATACAGCGTCGGCACCAGACTTTAACATTTGTTGTTTTATTTGCATTACTTCTGGGTTCTTTGGTAGTGTTACTGTCTCTAGTACATTACCTAGATTCGCACATATATTTTTATAATCGCTATTTTCAATTGCTTTTAACATACCATTCGTATCTGGATGAGTAATCTTGTCCAAATTTAATGATTGATAGACTGATTGTGTAGAAACACCTTGAGCCGGTTTGGCTAACACTACCCAACATGGAGGAGGTGCAGGCAATTCTGTAATGATTTCTCCCCTACCTTTTGCTAATGCAGTAGAGTTGTATACACAGAAGGAGACATCCGATCCAATTTCAGCTCCTAATTCTGCTAATTGCTCTGTTGATAAGTTTAATTTCCACAACCGATTAAGTCCTCTTAATGTTGCTGCAGCATCACTACTTCCGCCTGCGAGACCTGCTGCTACTGGTATCTGTTTGTCGATTTTGATACGTACACCATCCGTTACCAAAAAACGCTTTTTAAGCAATTTTGCAGCACGATATGCTAAATTACGTTCATCATTCGGAATAAATCTACTTTCTGATTCTACTTTTATTTTCCCATCACTTAACACATATAATTCAATTCTGTCAGCAAGATCAATTGTTGTCATAATCATTTCTATTTCATGATATTGATCAGGTCGTTTATACAACACATCTAGTGTTAAATTGATTTTAGCTGGCGCTTTTTCTGCTGTATACATTTCTTGTCACCTACTTTAATTCACTTACAAACATTTTCTTTATGTAAAGATACCATAAATAATGTAAAGGGACAAAACCTTACTTAGGTTTTGTCCCGATTTCTTAGACTCTCTTCTGCCATTTGTACAGCCCTTTTTACCATGCTACCTGCTTCATTTGCCGTTATTTCGCCCCAACCATGTTGTTTCACTTTGTCGTAAAATCCTAACTCTTTCGCAAGCTCTTCCTTAAACTGTTCAGACATTATACTACGCCTTCTGCTCATAGAAGATACTTCCTTTCTGTCGTCTTGTTACGACATCTATAGTTTTACCTTGATTGCATGTCCTATTCTATGCAAAACAAGCCTATATAGCTAATATCTACCGTACAGATATAGATGGGGAAAAGATATCTCTCTTTTTTAGACAAAGAAAAAACAGTAAACAATGATGTTTGTTTACTGCTCACTTACAACTGCTTCTAATTCATCCATAAAGTTAAGTTCAACTGTTTCAGTTAGAACATCCGCATAGCTATAAGAAACTCGATCAAATGCATTTTCCTCCTGATCTAACTCAACGATAAACACAGAAGGATAAGTTTCCGCTAGTGTACCGTAACGCTCGATTGTCTTCTTTCTACCACCATTAGCTCTAATTTTTAAACGTTTACCAACATTTCCATCTAGACCCTGTTTGATTTCAACCAATGTTTTAGCCAATACACTCCACCTCACTACATCTAGTATACTACACTCTTGTCCAATAGTCAAACGAAATATTATAACAATAATATTTAACCTCTGTCAATTAAAAAATCAGATTTTTTGATTCGAATTGTGAGTATACTGTTTCATTCACCGCTCAATTCAATGGTAGTATGGCTATAATTACAAAAAATATGTAAATGGTCTATTTCTTATGGTAGATAGATTCCAATTAAACCTTATCTAAACATATAGACGGATAGTATTACCTTTCTTCTTGCATACATTGATAAAAGCGGTTAGCAAGCATGGCGAATTCCTCCATTACTAGTGCTTCCGCACGTCTTGTACCATCAATATGACAATCTACAAGTACTTGTTCGATTGCTTCTTTCGTCATTGATTCCTTAAAATGTCTTGATACATTATTCCGTAATGTTTTTCGACGTTGTTGGAAACAAGCTTGTACAAACGTAAAGAAAAAGTCTTCATTGATTACAGATACTGGCGGCTCTTCTCTCATCTCTAAATGAAGGACGCTAGAATCCACACGTGGTTGTGGCATAAAAACGGTCTTAGGTACAATCATCCCAATTTTTGCTTTCGTATAATATTGTATTGCAATAGATAGGGAGCCATATTCTTTTGTATTCGAAACTGCTGCCATACGTTCAGCCACTTCTTTTTGAATCATTACTGTAATGCTTGATATCGGTAATTTAGCTAGTAGTAGTTGCATTAAAATCGGCGTAGTAATGTAATAAGGTAAATTGGCAACCACTTTGATTTCTTTCTGATTTTGCCATTTGTCTTGGCAGATTTTTTTCACATCTGCTTTTAGAATATCTTGATTGATTACTTCTATATTTGAGTACTCCTGTAATGTATCATCAAGGATTGGCAATAGTCTTTGATCAATCTCAAAAGCCAATACACTGTCAGAATGAACCGCTAACTGCTCTGTTAATGCACCTATACCTGGTCCAATTTCAATTGTATGCACATCTTTTGTAATGCCTGCAACTTGCATCATGTTTTTTAGAATATTCACATCTATAATAAAATTTTGACCTAAACTTTTTTTGAAGGAAAATCCATACTTATCTAGTATTTCCTTTGTACGCTTTGGTGTAGCAATTGCCTTTTGTTGTGTCATTTCATTTCCTCCTGTATGACTATTTCCATTACGCGATCTAATTCTTTCTTTTCAATTTGGAACATTTGCAACCTCTTTAATAATTGCTTCCCATTTACATAACCAATTTGTAGATGCTTAGCAAGTTCGATTCTTCTTGATTTAGACTTAGCGGACCCAATTAATCCATATGCAATGAGGTCACTTTTTGTTATGTCACTTTCTAAAGGGTTCGCTAATTCATACACTTTAGATAGGGCCGATTGTATTGCAAAGACCGATGCGTGTTCTATCCCAAGACCTCTTTTTCCCTTTGCCAGTGCTTCTTCTTTTGCCAAAAATGCATGCTTACATCCTGGAACGTGTTCTTCAATAATTTGTCTTATTCGTTGGCCTGGATAATCTGGATCTGTAAATATAATGACACCACGCTTCTCTTTAGCATGGCTAATTTGTTGTAGTATCTCTTTATTAATTGCAGAGCCATTCGTTTCAATTGTATCTGCATCTAATGCTTGTTTAATTTTTGCTGTGTCGTCTTTTCCTTCCACAACGATTACTTCTTTTATTTTCACCTATTATCCCCCATTCCAGTCTAGGAACGATTTTACATTATTATAGCATAGGTTGAATTTGTAAAGAAAAAAACTGATAAGGAGTATCCTCATCAGTTCCACATCTTATTTATATATTTTCACTTTGACTGTTTTACTACCATAATCACGAGCTTGTTGAATTGTTGGTAAATGTACATCAATACGATTTCCCTTAATGTTTCCACCTGTATCTCTTGCAATTGCATAGCCATACCCTTCAATCCATACTTTCGTGCCTAGCGGGATTACATTTGGGTCAACAGATACTACGCCATTCGGATTTGCTTTTAAATCATAACCGGTTGATGTTAGTCCTCTCCCATCACAGGAAGCACAATCCCAATTATATGCTGTAGCATGCATATATAGCGTCGTCACACCATCTTCTTCTGTCCCTCTTGATGCTAGTGTTTGAACATCTTCTGTCGTTGTTGCTGCTTTAGCAACGGTAGTTGTCACAACTGGTTTTGACTCTTCCTTCGTGCCTACTGCAACCACTTGCTCTTTTGCTGCTTTTACGGTTTCTTCTTTTAGCAATTCACGGGATACTTCTTTTCCATTTTCCAACACGACTTCATAATGCTTCTCAATCGTGCCCTTTTCCCCTTTTGTTACAACTTCTTCCGTTCCTTTTTTTATCGATGCATCACTCTTTTTGACAATAGCAAAATCAACCTCTTCTTCTACAATATCTGTTACCTTCTCTACTCTTGTAACGTCAATTTCTAATGACTCAGATACTTCCTTATCCTTACTTGGTTCCACACGGTCTAATTCTGTTAATTCCACATCATTGTTTGCTAATAATTCCGCAATCGTACCACCAGTTGTCCATATTGTCTCTTTCTTGCCTGCATCATTAATTGTCACTTCGAATGCTTTATCAATATGTATGTTTAGATTGTCTTTGATTGCTTCTTCTTTATTATGTGAAATACTGTCATGTTCAGATAATGCAATAGCTTCTTTTTCTAAAAAATCTGCTACTGTTTCTGCTGTTGTATAATATGTCGTCTCTTGTTCATCTTCCATTACAATGACTTTTTTAGCAATAGTATGTTCTATTTTCATATCTCGTGTCACTAATTCATCTAATTCGTGAGAAAGATCATCATATTGGTGTACATCAATAGCTAGTTCATTCAGTACGTCTTCGACAGTCTTTGCATGTGTGCGGATTGTCATTTGCTCATCTTCTTGGACAACAGTAACTTCTACCTTTGTCAATTCATAAAATAAACAACTAATAGTGCCAATTACTATAATTAAAGTTAATGCATAGATGAAGTCCTTGTTATTCAAGAGTTTTTGCAAATTAAATACTCGTCTCATGAACGAATCACCCCTCCTTCTTCTCGCCGTTGTATTATATAAAGACCTTTCTGAACTGTCAACATACCCTTTTGGTAAAAAAGAACAGAGAAACCTATGTGTATCAATGGTTTCTCTGTTCTTTTTTAAGAAATATTTCAGTTTCTTTACATTCACGTAACAATAGTGACAACTTGTTTTTCTATCCATTAATTTGGAAAAGTCGTTTGGCATTTTCTGTAGTTTGTTGGCATAATTCGTCATAACTTACATTTCTTAATTCGGCAATTTTTTCTGCTACTAAGGAGACATATGCCGGTTCATTTCTCTTGCCACGATTTGGGTGTGGTGCTAAGAAGGGACAATCTGTTTCAATTAATAACTTATCAGCAGGAACGATTTTTGCTACTTCTTTAGGCAATGTAGCATTTTTAAATGTTACAGGTCCACCTAATGAAATATAAAAATTCATCGCCAAGCACTTCTCGACATAAGTAGCGGAATCGTTGTAACAATGCATAATTCCACCAACTTCATGTGCATTCTCTTCTTCTAATATATGAATAATATCCTCTGTTGCCTCACGATTGTGAATAATAATCGGTAACTTTACTCTTTTTGCTAGAGCGATTTGTTTTCTAAATACTTCTTTTTGAATATCCTTTGGTGACTTATCCCAATGATAGTCTAATCCCATTTCTCCAATCGCTACCACTTTTGGGTGTTCAGCTAATTCCTCTATCCATGCTAATTCTTTCTCCGTTAAATCTATTGCATCAACTGGGTGCCATCCGACTGCGGCATACATATGCTCATTTTCCTCTGCTAGTTCTATTGCTTTTGGAATTGTCTCATAATCAAATCCAACAACTACCATATGTGTAACCCCAGCTTCTTTTGCTCGTGTAATGACTTCTTTCCGATCTTCATCAAATTGATGTACATTCAAATGGACATGTGTATCAAATAACATATACATCCTCCTATAGTATTACTTTTACTCACATTAACAAATTTATAAACAGTAAGGAAAACGCCTATCTCATTCAGATAAGCGTTGTACTGTTTTCTTATTTTACAACAGAGCCATTCGGTAAATCAGACGCGACTGTTGCTAATGATAAGTTCCCTTCACTGTCTTCACCTGACAAAATCATCCCTTGTGATAATTCTCCGCGTAACTTCACAGGTTTCAAATTCGTCACACAGATTACTTTTTTTCCTACAAGCTCTTCTGGTGTATAGAATTTGGCAATTCCTGATACAACTTGACGTTTCTCTGTACCTAAATCTAATTGAATACGCAAGAGTTTATCTGCCTTCTTCATTTTCTCTGCCTGAATCACTTCTGCTACTCGTAAATCTAATTTCATAAAATCATCGTACGTGATTTCTTCTTTTTGCTCTGTTTCTGTTTCTTTCTCTTTCTTCTCAGGTGTTGGAGCTTTCATTAAATCTTTAATTTCTTGTACTTCTTTTTCTACATCTAAACGTGGGAAGATTGGATTCTTTTTCACAACAGAAGCTCCATCACTTATTACCCCAAATTGAGACAAACTATCCCATGTCTTAGTAGCAGAATCTGTTACACCGATTTGTTCAAAAATTCGCTCAGGTGTCTCTGTTAAAAATGGTTGTAATAATACTGCCGTTCTACGTAGACTATCAACAAGGTGTGCCATAACATTGCCAAGACGTTCTTTCTTACTTTCATCTTTAGCAAGTACCCATGGTTCTGTTTGATCAATATATTTATTTGTACGGCTTATATATTTCCATATATGTGTTAATGCAACAGAAAAGCTCATCTCATCTAGTGCCTTTTCTACTTCTGTTATCGTTTCTCTAGCTAATTGTTCTAATTCTACGTCAAATGTATCTTCTTCTTGTTTAAATGGTGGAATTACCCCATCAAAATATTTGTCAATCATAGCTACAGTTCGATTTAATAAATTCCCTAAATCATTTGCTAAGTCATAATTCGTACGATCAACAAATCCCTCTGGTGTAAATACACCATCAGAGCCAAATGGCACTTCTCTTAATAAATAGTAACGTAGTGCATCTAATCCATAACGATCTGTTAAATCAATTGGATTGACAACATTTCCTTTAGATTTAGACATTTTTCCATCTTTCATTAAAATCCAACCATGTGCAAATACTTTTTTCGGTAAAGGTAAATCTAATGCCATTAACATAATTGGCCAATAAATAGTATGGAATCGCACAATTTCCTTACTCATTAAATGCACATCTGCTGGCCAATATTTCTGATAAAGATGATCATCATCTGTCCCGTAGCCTAATGCAGTAATATAGTTAGATAAAGCATCAATCCATACATAGATTACATGTTTTGGATCACCAGGTACTTTGATTCCCCAATCAAATGTAGTACGAGAAACAGCTAAATCCTCTAGTCCTGGTTTGATGAAGTTGTTAATCATTTCATTTTTTCGACTCTCTGGAGAAATAAATTCTGGATTTTCTTCATAAAATGCTAATAATCGATCAACATATTTACTCATTTTGAAGAAATAAGATTCTTCCTTTACATTGTCGACAGGTCCTCCACAATCTGGACAGCGACCATTGTCTAATTGTCTTTCTGTAAAGAATGATTCACATGATGTACAATAGCTTCCTTCATACTGATCTAGATAAATATCTCCTTGTTCTAATAATTGAGCAAAAATCTTTTCGACAACTTTTTTGTGTCTTTCTTCTGTTGTACGAATAAAATCACTATAAGAAATATCAAGTTTCTTCCACAAGCCTTTAATTCCACTCACAATATTGTCGACATATTCCTGTGGTGTCACACCTGCTTCATCTGCTTTTTTCTGGATTTTTTGACCGTGTTCATCTGTACCTGTTAAATACCTTACATCAAAGCCTCGTAAACGTTTATATCTCGCCATTGCATCTCCAGCCACTGTACTGTATGCATGACCAATATGTAGATTGCCACTTGG
>JAJUGF010000086.1 GCA_029268495.1 Gracilibacillus sp. | reverse complement strand
CCACATATTGTGCATTTTTCTTTACCTGGCTTCAAACCAGAAGTTGTCATTCATGCATTAGAAGAAGCAAAAATTTATATTTCAACAAAATCAGCTTGCTCTTCAAAGAAATCCGATATCAGTAGTGTGTTAGAAGCTTGTGGAAAAAGCCAAGCTATTGCTAGTTCTGGATTGCGAGTAAGTATGTCCTTCAATACAACGAAAGAAGAAATCGATGGATTCCTTCACACATTAAACATAGTTATAAATAAATTAGCAAAAGTAATGAGGTAGATAAAGATGAATTATGATCATATTGTAATACGTTATGGGGAATTGTCATTAAAGGGTAGAAATAGAAAGCTATTCACAACTCCATTACACAAAACTGTTATCAGAGCAATAAAGGATTTCCCTAATGCAAGAGTACAGAAAAAAAGAGACCGTATGTACATCGAATTAAATGGGGAAAATCCTGAGCCGATATTAGAAAGATGTAAAGATATATTTGGTATCCAAAGCTTAAGCTTAGCTATAAAAGCGGATAATGATGTAGAAAAAATTAAGGATAGTGCACTTACATTATTAAAAAAATCAAATCCTACTACATTCAAAATTACAACAAAACGATCAAATAAAGAGTTCCCGTTAGATTCACAACAAATGAATCAAGTGCTTGGAGGGCATTTACTTGTTCATACAGAGAATATTACAGTAGACGTTCACAATCCAGACTTAGAAATCACAGTGGATATAAGAGAAAAGGCAACATATTTAACATCCGAAAAAGTTCTTGGTGCTGGTGGATTACCTGTAGGTTCAGCAGGGAAGACATTATTGTTGTTGTCCGGAGGAATTGATAGCCCTGTTGCAGGTTATTTAGCGATGAAACGTGGTATTGAGTTAGAAGCCATTCATTTTCATTCACCACCATATACTAGTGAAAGAGCAAAAGAAAAAGTATTAGATTTAGCAGAGAGACTTGCTTATTATGGCACGAGTATGAAAGTACACATCATCCCTTTTACTGCTTTACAGCAAAAAATTCATCGTGAAATACCTCATGGTTATTCCATGACAGTAATGCGTCGGATGATGATGAGAATAAGTGAAGAAGTAGCAAAAAAAGAAGAGATTTTATCATTAACAACAGGAGAGAGTCTTGGACAAGTAGCTAGTCAAACAATGGAGAGTATGCATGCAATTAATGCTGTTACAAATTATCCTGTTATTAGACCATTAGTAACAATGGACAAAGATGAGATTATAAGGATTTCTGAACGAATTAATATGTATGATATATCGATACGTCCATATGAGGATTGTTGTACAGTATTTGTTCCGAAATCACCAAAGACAAAACCAAGACTTGAAAAAGTTGAGCAATTTGAAAGTGCTGTTGAATTTGAACAAGATATAGAAGAAATCCTAGCAAATATCGAAACCATTCATATTACACCGCAAATGAAACAAAAAGATGAGATGGAAGACTTGCTATAATCATTGGTTAAATTAACAACAACTACCAAAGTTTTTGATGCATGATTCCTCCCTACTTGGCGCAAGATACTATTGTACCAAGAGGAGGTGAATATCATGGCGAATAACAATAGCTCAAATCAATTAGTAGTTCCTGGAGTAAGTCAAGCATTAGATCAAATGAAATATGAGATCGCACAAGAATTTGGCGTAAGTTTAGGTGCTGATACTACTTCTCGTGCAAATGGTTCAGTTGGTGGAGAAATCACAAAACGTTTAGTACAAATGGCTGAACAACAATTAAATGGAACACAAGCAAATCAATAATTTAGAAATATAAAAAGGGTAGTGCGATGTGCACTATCCTTTTCAATATGTATGCTTTCTGTTATCGTTAGTGCTAATACGATAAAGTGTGTATGGAGTGGGATGAAATGAGTACATTATGGTATGGTGGAAAAATTTATACGATGACAGAAGAGAATGATATCGTTGAAGCGGTCGTAACAGACAATGGAAAGATAATAGATCTAGGTAATAAAGAAACACTGATACATATGTATAAAGATAAAATCACTAAATGGGAAGATTTAAATGGAAGCGTCATGTATCCTGGTTTTGTAGATAGTCATTTGCATATCATTGGCCATGGAGAGAAATTGATGCATATAGACCTCTCGCAGATGCAATCAAAAGAAGAAGTGTTAGAAAAAGTAGCAGAAAGAGCAACAGAACTCGATATGGATGAATGGCTCATTGCAGAAGGATGGAACGAAAATCAATGGGACGAGAAAGAAATTATTCATAGAAAAGAACTCGATAGTGTTTGTAAAGACAATCCAGTTATGTTAACAAGAATTTGTCGACATGCAGTAATTGTTAACTCGAAAGCATTACAATTAGCTCATATATGTAAAGATACGGAAAATCCTCAAGGAGGAAAGATTATTAAAGATGACAGTGGTGAACCAACTGGTTATTTATTAGATCAAGCACAAGAACTAATCAAGAATGTCATTCCTCCAATATCTGACCAGTTATTGCGTAAGACAACAGAACGTGCGATACAAGATTTATTATCAAAAGGATTAGTAGGCGGACATACAGAAGATTTAGCTTATTATGATGGATTTGCTCGGACATTACAGGCATACCAATCTATATTGCCGAGTACATTTCTATTTCGTGCACATTTATTAGTTCATCACGAAGTTTTTCAAGAAATGATTCAATCAGGCTATGTGTATGGAGATGGTGGAGAATATACCGAATTAGGTGCGATGAAAATATTCTCAGATGGTGCACTTGGTGGGCGAACGGCATGGTTAAGTGAAGCATACGAGGATGATTCTAATAATAAAGGGATTCCTATTCATCATCAAGATGATTTAGAAAAGTTAATTATACAAGCACGTAAACAAAATCATCCGATTGCTATTCATGCAATTGGGGATAAAGCTTCAGAAGTTGTAGCTAAATTAATCAAGAAGTATCCATTAACAAATGGATTGCGTGATCGAATTATTCACGCACAAGTAACCAATCCAGATGTCATACAATTACTGAAAGAAATAGATGTTGTTTTAGATATTCAACCAACATTTGTCGCATCGGATTTTCCTTGGGTAATAGAAAGAATTGGTGAATCGAGAGCAAAGCAAGCATATGCTTGGAAAACATTTTTAGAAAATGGGATTCACTGCGCTGCAGGATCTGATGCACCAATTGAGGATGTTCATCCGTTATTGGGTATCGACGCATTTGTCAATCGCGTTTCTTCCATAGACAATCAAACATATTATCCAGAACAATGTCTATCTGTTTATGAAGCTGTGTCGTTATATACAAAAGGAAGTGCCTATGTCATTGGTCATGAGCATGATAGAGGAATGATAGCAAAAGGTTATGTAGCTGATTTTACTCTACTTGCTGAAGACTTATTTGCTATTGACCCGATTCACATAAAGGATGTACAAGTAGTAGGGACAATTGTGAATGAACAGTGGATGTATAAAAGACAAGAAAGTTAATTATATATAAGTATTTTAGAAAAAAATGAATTTGAGTCAGAAGGATTTTTTTACGTGTTTAAGGGGAATGTAATGTGATTTTGAGATTTTATATGTGCTTAGCAACCACTCCGGCTTGTCCGTTTTCCTTTCCGTGGGTTTTTCCCCTAAGCTAACTTTTTTTAGCAAAGGTCTCTAAAAAAGTGGATCTTAGTGGAAAAACATCCCATGGGAGTGAAAACGGACACCTGCGCTTTTTGATACTCTACAATTAAAGTAATCATCAAAATTTCATTTCTGCTATGATTTGGTCTTTAGATTACGTATGATAAGAAAGAAACAATCTACTATCTGTAATAAACCAAAATATAAGCACTTGTAAACATTATAAAACTTCACTTAGCGAAGGCGCACACTCCCACTGCTATGGAAAGGGGAGTGGGCAAGCCGGAGCGGGGTATACGCACATAATTCATTTCATAATCAATAATTAGAGTCGTTTCGTATCATATCATCCTTTCATTATGAAACAATAAATATGGCATCTTTTGTTTTTTGTGTTAAGGACAATATTGATGTTCCTTTCTGCTTTCAATTTTCTATAGAAATGTACGTTTTACACGGTCCCAGAAGGAATTGTTTTTTAGTTTTACTGTTTTTACTCGTTTGTCACTCAATTGAATTGTGACTGTTTTGATGTTGCGGATAGAATATGCTTCATTGTCCAAACCGATAATCGGATAGTCATTACCATCTTGAATCACTTCGATACGTAGTGTTCTATCTTGATTTAGAACAAAAGACGAGCCGAGTGTACGATAGTGGTTGTTATTTAATGAAGCGAGTTCTGTCACCTGAAAACATGGGATCTTTGGATCAATGACAGACCCAGTTGTTGATTTATTATAACCAGTACTTCCTGTAGGAGTAGCTACAATAAGGCCATCTCCACGGAATCGTTCGAAATGATTATCATCTATGTATACATCCATAACAATTGTTTTAATAATCGCTGAACGAATAGCTGCTTCATTTAAACAATGAAAAGTAGACTCATCATTAATTGTTACATCAATGACAGGAAAACGTCGAACTTCAATTTGATCATCTTTCATTGCATGAATCATATCAACATATCGATCTAATTGAAAATCACAATATAATCCAGCTTCATTCTCTTGTGTGATTCCGACATACAAACAATCTTGTCTAAAATTAGTGTGGCGAACAGCTTGCAAAAATTCACCATCACCACCAACACTTATGATGATATTTGCCTTGTTAAAATCATCTACAATGTTAAAACCACTTTTTTTCACTGTTTCAAATAATGCGGATAACTTTTCCTCTAGTTCTTCACTTTTAGCGTGATAAAAATATAGATTCTTGCGTTTTTCCATTATGTAAGCACCTCCATTTGTTCATTGTATCATCATTTTATCATGTATTATTCATTGTTCCTATTCTAAAGTATGGCTTATTTGATTAATGTTATCAAAAATTGTATAGACTATTAACGTATTTATTGGAATAAATGAACGTTATAAAAAGGCTACACCATAATAAAGGTGGTGACAGACATGATTGTCCTTACGTTAGCAATTCTTCTCTTACTTATACTGCTAGTAGCCATTTTAATTATTTCTTTCGCCAGATTTTATTGTTGGTTAAATTGGAATATTAATAAAGATTCACAACAAGTAGAAATGACGATTCGAGTGATCGGATTCAAAATATATCAGAACAGTATCCATCTTTTAGACGATAAGGAAGATACGTCTTCTGACAGTAATCTTAGCAAAAAAAATATCAAGCTTCTGATGCATTTTTTTATGAATGAAGTAAGAACAGAGAAATTACAAGCAGATATTGTGATAGGAGCAGAAGAACCTGATGTTGCTGCTATATGGTATGGAATCATACAGTCTATTGTTGAAATAATAAAAAGCCGACAATCTAATAATAAGGCAACAATCGATTGTCAAGTTGCTGCGAATTTTGAAGAAAATATATTGGAAGCAAATGGTGTATGTATTTTTTCTTGGAAATTGCGAAAGACTATACATGTCTTTAAACAATGGAAAAAGAAAGGAGAGAAATAAATGGAAGAAAATGTTCATCCACTAGAAGGATTTATGTCATTAACAATGGAGAATCTCAGACAAATGATTGAGGTAGATACGGCAATTGGGAAGCCGATAGATGCACCAGATGGGAGTGTGATTATTCCTCTATCCAAAGTGAAATTTGGATTTGCGGCCGGAGGAAGCGAATTTTTAGGAAAGGAACAGAAATCACAAGATCAAGGGTCTGATATGATTATTCCATTTGGTGGGGGAAGTGGTGGGGGTGTATCCATTACGCCCACAGCATTCTTAGTTGCAAATAAGTCAGGGGTCGAACTCATTACATTAAATGAGTCCACACATGTGTATGAGAAAATGTTAGAGAAAGGTCCACAATTTATTGATCAAATTATGGGTCTTCTAAAACATGAAAAAGATAAAAATCAACATGATGAAAAAAAGTAATGAATACAAACGAGTAGACAGAACAATCCACTGCCTTCATAATATAATAGGCAGTGGATTTGTTGTATGTTAGGATGAAGTGTAAAGAGCAACAAATACTTGTGAAGTGAAAGCAATGGAACAAAGAGTGGGGGAGAATAATGAGTTATCAAATAGAAGAAGTATTTAAACAATTAGACGAAGTAACACATTTAATAGAAGAAAGATTAGACATCACTTATTTAGAAGGTCTTATAGAAGTACTCCAATTTTTAAATGATGGTAGCAACTCGGATTTTCAAACAAATGAATTAGAGTTATTAGAGAATATTAAAAATAAAGTGACAGATGAAAAAGTAGAAAGTGAACAAATTAGAAAGACAATTCAATTAGCTTTAATAAAAGGAATGAAAGGTCATACGCAACCACAGCATATGATTACACCAGATTCTGTATCCATGTTCATGGGGTATTTTATTCAAAAACTAGTGAAAAACAAACAACATTTTCGTTTATTTGATCCAGCAAGTGGGACAGCGAACTTATTAACTGCTATCATGAACCAAGTAGAAGCAGATGTGAGTGGTTATGGTAGTGAAGTAGATCCTACATTTATTCAATTAGCAGTGGAGAATGCTAACTTGCAAAAACAATCAATCGAATTTTTCCATCAAGACAGTTTAATGCCATTTCTATTAGAACCAGTAGATATTACTGTATGTGATTTGCCTGTTGGTTACTATCCAAATGATGAGCAAGCAGCTAAATATGAGTTACAAGCGGAAGAAGGGCATTCTTATGCACATCATTTATTTATTGAACAAAGCTTAACATATACAAAGGCAGGGGGATTCTTATTATTTATTATCCCTAATTTCTTATTTACAAGTGATCAAAGTAAGCAACTACACAATTTCTTGCACAAACATGCACATATTGTGAGTTTATTACAATTACCGATGTCGATGTTTGCGTCAGAAAAGCATGCAAAAAGTGTTTTTATTATTCAGAAAAAGGGAGAAAATACAAAAGCACCAAAGCAAGCGTTAATGGCTCAATTACCGTCATTTAAAGACATACAAAAGACACATGCGGTACTTCGAAAAATTGATCAATGGTTCAAAGATGAAGGTTTAGAATAATCAGAAAATAAAAATTTTGTGAAGGAAACGGTATCATTAGACATCTCTGTTGCAAACTTGTTCTGACGGTGGTTAAATGGAATGGGGAATGTTCAACAATTATTATGTTTAGGAACGAAAGGATGGAAAATATTGCGTAAAATATTAGCAGTAAATGCTGGAAGTTCGTCTCTAAAATTCCAATTAATCGAAATGCCAGAAGAAAAAGTACTAGCAAAAGGCTTAATAGAAAGAATCGGAATAGCTAATTCTATTTTTAATATGGAATATGGCGAGACGGAAGACAAAGTAGTTGAAGATATAGCAAATCACGAAATTGCTGTAAAATTATTATTAGACAAATTAACAAAAACAGGTGTCATTAAAAGCTTAGACGAAATCGATGGGGTTGGACATCGAGTTGTTCACGGTGGAGAAAAATTCAATGATTCTGTGAACATTGACAAAAAAGTTATTGATGAGATTGAAGAAGTATCTGAATTAGCACCATTGCATAATCCTGCCAATTTGACAGGGATTAAAGCATTTTTAGAGGTATTACCAAATGTACCGGCAGTCGCAGTTTTTGATACAGCATTTCATCAAACAATGCCGGAACAATCTTATTTATATAGCTTACCATATGAGTATTATGAAAAATACGGTATCCGTAAATACGGTTTCCACGGGACATCACATAAATATGTGTCAGAACGTGCTTCTGAATTAATGGGAGTACCACTTAGTCAATTACGTCTGTTATCTTGTCACTTAGGAAATGGTGCAAGTATTGCAGCGATTGAAAATGGAAAATCTATTGATACTTCAATGGGCTTTACACCACTTGCAGGTGTGACAATGGGTACAAGATCAGGAAATATTGACCCAGCACTTATTCCATATATCATGGAAAAAACAGGACAAACAGCACAAGAAGTGATGAGTGTATTAAATAAGAAGAGTGGGATGCTTGCATTATCAGGCTTCTCAAGTGACTTACGTGACATTCAGGAAAAAGCAGATGCAGGAGACCATCGTGCAGAGCTAGCTTTAGAAGTATTTGCAGAACGTATCCATAAATATATTGGTTCATATGCTGCAAGAATGCATGGAGTTGATGCAATAATTTTCACTGCAGGTGTTGGTGAGAATAGTATTACAATCAGAGAACGTGTACTTAAAGGTTTAGAATTTATGGGTGTATACTGGGATCCTAAATTAAATAATATTCGTGGAAAAGAAACATTTATTAACTATCCACATTCACCAGTTAAAGTAATTATCATTCCAACGAATGAAGAAGTTATGATTGCGCGAGATGTTGTACGACTAACAGATCCTGTGAAAGCATAACTTAATAAATAATAAAAGTTATAATGTATCTGAAGCCAATCTTTTTTCTTAACAAAAGAAGATTGGCTTTTGTAATAGCTAAAAGCACAAGAGAGTCGTGAAGT
>JAJUGF010000085.1 GCA_029268495.1 Gracilibacillus sp. | reverse complement strand
ATTCTAGTACCAATCATTTTTCCTTGCATAAACTGCAATAACCCGTTCTGTTCCATTCCGTTCACAATAGAGACTTCACGTACATGATGCTTTAATGCTTGTATCGCAGCATTTACTTTTGGTATCATCCCACCAGAAATCACTTTTCTTTCAATTAGTGTCGTAATCTCTTGTTCATTTAACTGATGAAAGACATGCTTCTCTCCATTTACTTCTTCATAAATACCATCAATATCACTAATAAAGCACAATTTCGCATGTAAGCTTTCCGCAATACTAGATGCAGCCATATCTGCATTAACGTTGTACCTTTGGCCATAATTATCCATCGCAATTGGTGATATTATAGGAATTAACCCTTGAGAAGCCATTTGTTCCAATATGTCCTTATTGACTTCTGTTACCTTTCCAACATAACCTAACTTGCCAGTAGGATCGACTGGTTCTGCTGTTAACAATTGAGCATCTACGCCACTTATCCCTAAGCCCTTCCCACCAAGTTGTGCGATATTTCTTACAATCCCTTTGTTCATCGCACCACTTAACGCCATCTCCACAACATCTAACACTTCTTCTGTTGTGACACGTAACCCATCTACAAATGTTGATTGGACGCCTGTTTGATCTAATAATTTTGAAATTAATGGTCCACCACCATGAACAATGATTGGATACCATTCTCCTTGTTCTTGTATCGTAACAATATCTTGATAAAAAGAATGCGGCAGTTGTTCAAACACACTGCCACCACATTTAATCACAACATAATTATTTTCCATTGTCATCATCCTCCTTATGTTCGGTAAGATGCATTGATTCTCACATATTCATACGATAAGTCACAACCCCATGCAGTTGCTTTGCCATTTCCGTCCCCAAGCTTTGCAAGTATCTTTACTTCATCTTGCAATAAATGATTTTTTGCTTTTTCTTCATCGAACACTAAAGGGATTCCGTTCTCAACTACTAGCACATCCCCTAAATAAATACTTACTTTATCCGGGTCTAATGCTTCCCCACTATAGCCAATTGCAGTAATAATACGTCCCCAGTTAGCGTCTGCACCATGGATTGCTGTTTTCACTAGATTCGAGGAAATAATAGATTTGGCAATAATTTGTGCAGATGTATCTGTAAAAGAACCATCAACAGTTACTTCCACCAATTTACTTGCTCCTTCACCGTCTCGAGCAATTTCCTTCGCTAAATACTCACATACAAATTGCAATCCCTCATAAAATGCATCCCAATCCTTATGTGCTTCTGTTAACGATTCATTCATTGCTTTCCCATTTGCTAGTACTAACACCATATCATTTGTACTTGTGTCTCCATCTACTGTGATCATATTAAAAGATTTATTTGTGATTGATTTTAATGCTTTTGAAAGTTCACTTGCTTCAATATTGGCATCTGTTGTCACAAATCCAAGCATTGTCGCCATATTTGGGTGAATCATACCTGACCCTTTAGCCGCACCACCGATGACTACTTTTTTACCATCGATTTCTAATTCAATCGCAATCCCTTTTTCGTGTGTATCTGTTGTTAATATCGCTGTCTCAAATTTATCTGCACCTTGATGTTTTTCTTCATGCAGTTGGCTAATACCTTTATGAATGCGTTCCATTGGTAATAATTCACCAATCAATCCAGTCGAGGCAACTGCTGCTAAATGTGGCTCAATCCCCACTTTTTCAGCGAAAGAGTTACGCATATCATATGCATCTTCTAATCCTTGTTGTCCGGTACACGCATTTGCAATACCTGAATTGACAACAACTGCTTGCAATTTGTCCTCTGCTGCAATACTTTCTTTTGTTACTTTTAATGGTGCCGCTTGAAAAGCGTTTGTTGTATATACTCCTGCCGCTGCCGCCTTGGTATCTGAATAAATCCAACCGAAATCTATTTTTTGTTTTCTAATACCACAATGTAATCCGCCTGCTTTAAACCCTTGTGCTGTTGCGATATTTCCGTTCTCTATGATACAAAACTTCCCCTGTTGTTCTGTTAGCATTTATTTTTTCACTCCTTATGGATAGATCGGCAACTGTGTCAGCCCAGTCGTCTCATCCCATCCATTCATTATATTCAGATTCTGAATTGCTTGGCCTGAAGCCCCTTTAACTAAATTATCAATCACAGATACGATAATTAACTTACCTGTTCTCTCATCTACATACAGACCAATATCACAATAGTTACTACCAAATACTTCTTTTGTCTGCGGAATAGTTCCTTCTTCTCTTATTCTTACAAATGGATCATTTCGATAGAATTCTTTATATAAATTGATTGCCTCTTTTGTTGATAACTTTTCCTTTAAATCCACATATATCGTACTCATAATTCCTCTTGTCATCGGAACAACATGTGGTGTAAACGTAACTTGTAATTCTGTATTAGCCACATCTGATAATACTTGTTCTATTTCAGGAATATGCTTATGCACACCTAATTTATATGCTTTAAAATTTTCCTGCATCTCTGAAAAATGAAATCCTTGTGCTAAGCTTCTACCTGCACCTGTTGTACCAGTTTTGGCATCAATAATGATTTGTTTCTTATCTATGATTCCTTTAGACAGTGCTGGAATGATCCCTAAAGTAGTAGCTGTAGGGTAACAACCTGGGTTTGCGATTAAGGATGCTTCTTTAATCTCTTGCCTATTTATTTCACACAAACCATATACCGCCTGTTGAATATACGTCTCTTCTGCGATGTCTTCCCCATAGTACGATTTGTATAAACCACCGTCTCTTAATCGAAAATCTCCAGATAAATCAATACATTTCACGCCTAAATCTATTAAGCTTGGAATAACATGTTTACTAACATTAGAAGGTGTTGCAAAGAAAACCACATCGACTTCTTTCGCTAAATTTTCTACATCTAATGCTTCCATTTCTAAATCTACAATATTAGTTAAATGTGGATATACCTCACTAAAAGGTATACCACTATTAGAATGTGAAATTATTTTTGCTACTTTTACATGTGGATGATTGTATAAAAATCGAAGCAACTCAACTGCCCCGTATCCAGTTCCGCCTACTATTGCAACATTCACATTAAATCCCCCTACATTTTCCGTTTCTGATATTTTATAATTATACTTCATAATGTATTTATATGCAATATGGAATATTAGAAAAACTTGACTTTTAGCCAAAGTTGAATAGCGGAAGTCCAAGTTTTGCTTATACTGTATACTTTTCGTTTTTATAGCATGATGAGACCTCTATACAAAAAAGAGACTTCCCTAATTATTTAGAAAAGTCCCTTTTTTGCGTGTCATACTCATTATTGTTGGCTTATTTTATTTTGCATTGCGCCAATATGTTCAATTTCTACCTTCACAATATCACCATCTTCTAGAAATGATTGTGGGTTCATTCCCATCCCCACCCCATCAGGTGTCCCTGTTAAGATAATATCGCCAGGATTTAACGTAATTAATTCAGAAATGAATCGAATCAGAAATGGCACAGTGAAGATTAAATGTTTCGTATTGGATGATTGTCTAAGCTCTCCATTCACATATGACTGAATACTCAGGTTAGATGGATTTTGTAATTCATCTTTTGTCACAATCCACGGACCAATTGGCGTGGAATGGTCTAATGATTTTCCTTGTAACCATTGTACCGTTCTTTTTTGCAGATCCCTTGCTGAACTATCATTTGCAATCGTATATCCAGCAATATAATCAAGCGCCTCACTTTCATTCACCTTAGAAGCTTTTTTCCCAATTACTAATGCAAGCTCGACCTCATAATCTAACTTTTCTGTTAAAGAAGACTTATGAATATCATCCTCTGGACCAATTAATGCATTATTAAATTTAGAAAATAACACTGGAAAAGGTGATATTTCACTACCCATTTCTTTCACATGATCGGCATAGTTGACACCGACACAAATTATTTTAGATGGATTTGGAACAGGTGTAGATAAACGAACATCTTCCATTTTGTAAGTCGCCTTTACCGTATTTGCCTGAATATACTTATATGCATTCATCAATAACTCAATATGTACATTCGCTTGCGCAAAAAAGGCTGTAGGATTACTCGGTAATGTATAAATACTCGGGGCATTTATCGTCTCTTGATATTCCTTATATGCTGATGCTACATCCACTATACAATCCTTCCAAAAAAGACCGATGCGCTCCTCAGCAAAATCATATAGCAAACGATAATTAACTAACTTCATATGACACGCCTCCTCTTTTTCCTTCTATTTTATCACGGCACCTTCGTTCTTTACACGCTAAAGTTCTTTCTTTGAAAAACAAAAAACTTGTAAATGAATCTTACAACAGTTCAGACATAATGAATGAACCATGTAAAAATAACACTATATTTACTTGAATGAGGAGTGTATGAAATGAAAATAGTAGAATTATTTCAGTTTAAGAATGAGCAAATAAAAGTTTTACATTTTACATGGTTTGCCTTTTTTGTAGCTTTTTTTGCTTGGTTTAGTATGGCGCCACTTGCAACAACAATGATGGCAGATATGAATTGGTTAACGAAAGAACACATTGCTGCTCTCGGTATTTGTAATGTTGTATTAACAATCCCTGCCCGTATATTAATTGGACAATTGCTAGATAAGTTCGGTCCGAGAATCGTCTATTCAGGCCTTCTAATTACGATGTCTATTCCTGCTATTATCTTTGCATTTGGAGATAGTTGGAGCCAATTGATGATATCAAGACTAGTATTAGGGAGTATTGGTGCAAGCTTTGTTATTGGTATACGTATGGTTGCTGAATGGTTTCCTCCAAAAAACGTCGGTTTTGCTGAAGGTATTTATGGCGGTTGGGGGAACTTTGGATCTGCTGCCGCGGCAATTTTGTTACCATGGTTTGCTCTAACGGTTCTTGGTGGGGAACAAGGGTATCGCTATGCATTAGCATTTACAGGGATTCTTTGTTTCGTTTATGGTATCATTTATTATATTTTCATTCGTGACACACCTGAAGGCAAGAAATTAGTTAGGCCAAAAAAAGCAGCAGCACTAGAAGTAAGCAGCTGGGGCGATATGGTTCAGCTAATTATTTGGACATTACCATTAGGTGGAGCTGTGGCGATTAGTGCTTGGCGTTTAGAAGGACTAGGATTTATTACATCGAATGTACTTTATGCAATTTATACAACTATTATTCTTGTTTTAATCTACCAAGTATATGCCATCCTTAAGGTGAATGTACCTATATTAAAGGTTGGAGTACCTGAGCAAGATAAATATAAATTTAAAAATGTTGCTGCATTAAATAGTACGTATTTCGCAAACTTTGGTGCTGAATTAGCCATTGTTTCTATGTTACCAATGTTCTTTCAATTCACATTCTCTCTAACTCCAGCACAAGCGGGAATGATTGCATCCTCTTTTGCCTTTGTTAATTTACTCGCAAGACCACTTGGCGGTGTATTATCAGATCGGATGGGCAGTCGAAGAAAAGTAATGTTAGTATATATGGTTGGAATTACTTTCGGACTCCTTCTAATGGGATTAATGAATTCCAATTGGCCACTTATCCTTGCAGTCACTATTACTATCTTGACATCTATGTTTATTCAAGGAGCAGAGGGTGCTACTTTCGCTGTCATTCCAATGATTAAAAAGCGAGTCACAGGTCAAATTGCAGGAATGTCTGGTGCATACGGAAATGTTGGTTCAACTATTTATTTAACATTATATACATTTGTTACTCCACAACAATTTTTCTTTATTTTAGCTACAGGTGCTTTTGTTAGTTTTGTTATTTGTTATTTTATGCTAGAGGAACCTAAGAATTCATTCGGGGAAGAATATTATTTAACAGAGGAAGAGCAACAAGAGCAAAAAAACATTTCACCACCTATACCTATACGAAAAGAAGCTTAGAATCAAAATAATTGTAAAAAAATGTAAGTTCATAATCTTATTCCATACAAAAAATACCCTCAGTAAGAAGTGCATACTTTCTTGCTGAGGGCATTGGTTTATTTTATTAGTTTAAGTCAGTGTCTCCACATAAACCTATAAAACTTTACTCAAAAATGCTTTTGTTCGTTCGTGTTGTGGATTTTGGAATAATGCGATTGGTTCGTTTTCCTCTACTACATACCCATCATCCATGAAAATCACTCGATCTCCAACTTCTCTAGCAAATCCCATTTCATGTGTGACAACTACCATTGTCATTCCTTCTTTTGCAAGCTGCTTCATTACTTCTAATACTTCTCCAACCATTTCAGGATCAAGTGCAGAAGTCGGTTCATCAAATAACATAATTTTCGGCTCCATACCTAACGCACGAGCAATTGCTACCCTTTGTTTTTGTCCACCTGATAAGGAGTCAGGATAAACTGACGCTTTATCTTGTAGTCCTACTTTCGCAAGCAACTCCATTGCTTTTGCTTCGGCATCTTGTTTTTTCCACTTACGAACAGTAATCATTGGTAATGTAATGTTCTGTAATACGGTCTTGTGCGGGAATAGATTAAATTGTTGGAATACCATTCCGACTTCTGCCCGTAATTTATTGATATCCATTTTTTTGTCTGTTATTTCTTGTCCATCTATCGTTACCGTACCATCTGTTACTGATTCGATTAAATTCAAGCAGCGTAAAAATGTTGATTTACCTGAACCGGATGGCCCAATTACTACAACAACTTCTTTTTGTTTAATTTCAACATTGATATCCTTTAATACTTCTAAATCTCCAAAGGTTTTCTTTAAATGTTTTACAGTGATCATTTCACATCAAACCTTCTTTCTAAATAATTAAGTAAATAGGTCAGAGAGAGTGTTAATACTAAATAAATAAGTGCCACCATTAAATATGGTTCCCAAACACGTAAATATTGGCTAGCAGCTGCTCTTCCCCAATATAATAATTCTGGCGCTGCAATCATCGCACCGAGAGAGGAATCTTTTAATAAAACAATAAATTCATTTCCGAGTGGCGGGATAGATCGTTTAAATGCTTGTGGCAACAATACATAACGCATCACTTGGAATTTGTTCATACCTAAAGAATGTGCCGCTTCACTTTGACCTTTATCAATAGATTGTAATCCTGCACGGAAAATTTCTGCAACATATGCGGATGAGTTAAGTGACAATGTTACAATAACAGATGTCACTGCCGTTGTATCACCTAAAAGTGCTGGTAATACAGCATAATGAAATAGAAATAATTGCACAAGTAGTGGTGTCCCTCTTAAAAAGTTAATATACCATGTAAATGGAAAACGTATAAGTAAGACTGGAGACATCTTACCTAAAGCAATAAAAAACCCTAATATACATCCAACTAACACCCCTACGACGGAGAGTAAAATGGTGAGCATCATACCTTCTAAGAAAAACGGCATATATTCTGTTATAATTTCAAACCGAAAGTCCATTCATAAGACCCCTTTCTTTCCATATTATCATTTGTTCACTATTTTCCCTTATGTACAGGGGATAAACGACAGAAAAGCGCAACGATTTTACCGTTACGCTTATGGTATCACTGCTCACTTACTGCAATGCATCCATATTTGGATCTGCATCAAACCATTTTTTATATAATTCTTCATACGTTCCATTTTCCATTAATGTTTGTAGTGCTGTGTTTACTTGTTCCACTAACTCACTACCTTTTGGAAACATAATTCCGTAAAATTCTGAGTCAAATGTTTCTGGATCTGTAATCATTTCCACATTTGCATCTGGATTATTGTTTACATATTCATCTGCTACAATATTATCTGTTACAACAGCATCCACATCTCCTGATTGTAAGGACATAAATGCTAATGTATTGGAATCATATTTAGAGATATTCGGGTGGTTCTCTCCCATGATTTTTTCAGCAGCTTTTGATCCAGTCGTTCCTGCCTGTACACCGACTTTTAATTCTTTAATATCTTCTCCACTAGTAATTGCTTCTCCTTCACGAAAAACTACTTTATGTGTAGATTCAAAGTATGAACTAGAGAAATCATATGTTTGTTTACGATCGTCATCCACTGTAATACCTGCGATTGCTAAGTCTGCATCTTTGTTCTGAACAGCAGCTAGCATCGATTCCCATCCTACATTTTCGATTGTATACTCAATTCCAGCTTCTTTTAATACAGCATCAATTAATTCAATGTCAAAACCAACCAATTCACCTTTATCTAAGTAAGAAAACGGCATGAATCCTGCTTCTGTTACAACTTTAATGGGTTCTTTTCCTTCACTAGCTCCATTATCTCCTTCATCAGAAGAGCCACATCCGGCTAACATAAATATAACAAGTGTTGCAATAATACCAATCATCCATTTATTCATAAATATTCACTCCAGTTATTATTTATACATTTAATAATCATTATAATATAGCATATTAATGCAAATTACAATAGGTTTTACTCAGAAAATAATTATTTAAATTTTCTGATAATTCTTATTTCAAAATGTATATTATATACATCAACATGTCATTTCCTCCAATTAAAAAGAAAAGGTGTATTCCTAACCATAAGATACACCTTTTCCTCTTTCTTATACAATAATCATTAAAAGAATTGGTAATGTAACAATGCTTAGAACAGTCGTAACTAGTGTTGCACTAGAGACAAAATTAGGTCTAGCACCAAATTGTAATGCATACAT
>JAJUGF010000084.1 GCA_029268495.1 Gracilibacillus sp. | reverse complement strand
TTTATCGCATTAGTCCGTCCAAATACAACAGAAGAAACTGGAGAAGCATACGGATTTAGTTTTGTTTATAGTGGTAACTTCGATGCAACGGTAGAAGTGGACCAAACAATGATGACACGTGTCAATATGGGGATTAATAGTTTTGATTTTTCTTGGCTACTCGAACACGGCGAATCGTTCCAAACACCAGAAGTAGTGATGATATATAGCGGGGACGGGATTGGGGATATGTCACGTACGTATCATACGTTATACCGTGAGCGTCTTTGCAGAGGGGATTACCGCGATAAAGAACGTCCTATTTTAATTAACAACTGGGAAGCGACTTATTTTGACTTTAATGAACAATCTATTTTAGATATTGCCGAAAAAGCAAAACAAACAGGAATAGAATTGTTTGTACTAGATGATGGTTGGTTTGGTAAACGGGATGATGATAAGTCTTCTCTAGGTGACTGGATTGTCGACACAAATAAATTACCAAATGGTCTCGCTTCACTGGCAGAGGAAGTGAGAAAGAAAGAGATGCAGTTCGGACTATGGTTTGAGCCAGAAATGGTATCACCTGATAGTGAACTTTATCGTACACATCCAGATTGGTGTATCCATGTACCAAATCGTCGTCGTTCTGAAAGTAGAAATCAATTAGTACTTGACTTTTCTAGAGAAGATGTCTGTAAAGAGATCACCAAACGAATTTCTGCCATTTTAGAAAGCGCACCAATTAGTTATGTGAAATGGGATATGAACAGAAATATTACTGAGATAGGATCCGCTCTTCTTCCAAAACATCGCCAAAAAGAAATGGCACATCGATACATGCTTGGTTTGTATGCTGTAATGGAAGAGTTAACTACAAAGTTCCCGAACATTCTATTCGAGAGTTGTTCAGGTGGTGGCGGTAGATTCGATCCAGGTATGCTCTATTACATGCCACAAACATGGACAAGTGATAATACGGATGCGATTTCTCGTTTACGTATTCAGTATGGTACATCACTTGTATACCCAGTAAGTTCTATGGCAGCACATGTATCTGTCGTACCAAATCACCAAGTTGGACGAGTGACACCTCTTCAAACAAGAGGAGATGTCGCAATGGATGGAAACTTAGGATATGAACTTGATGTAACCAAGCTTACGGATGATGAATTAGACATCATTAGCCAACAAGTCAGCTTATATAAATCGATACGCAAAACTGTTCAATTTGGAGATTTATATCGATTAGTCAATCCATTTGAAGAGCAAAACTACGGTACCATCCATGTAAATAAAGACAAATCAGAAGCTGTATTTATCTATGTACACGTTCTAGCAGAAGCAAATGGACCATTTCATTCTGTCAAATTAGCTGGACTCGATCCTAATAAAGACTATCAAATTATAGAGACTGGTGAAGTTTACGGCGGAGATGAGTTAATGCATATGGGACTAAATGTGCCTTATCCAGAAGAAGATTTCACAAGTATTCTTTGGCGTTTAAAAGAACATGCATAATTAAAATCAATAGGTGTCTGAATCGTGAATCAGACACCTTACATCATTGAGAAAGCCATATGGAATGAGGGATAAGAATGAAGAAAATAACCAAAATGACTACAATTATTTTGTTAAGTGCTAGCTTACTCATTGGTTGTAATAGTGAGGAAAATGACGATAAAGTAACATTGGAATTTTTCTCAAATAAACCAGAGAGCATGGATTTCTATGAATCACTAATTGAAGAATTTGAAGAAGAACACCCGAAAATTAATATTGAATTCGAAGTACCACCAGAACCTGTTACTGTCATGCGCACAAAACTAACTAGAAATAAATTACCTGATATTATGTCTATTTCAGGTGACTCCTTATACGGTGAAATGGGGCGCGAAGGATTTCTTTATGACTTCTCTGATTCAGATTTACTTACTACTATTCAACCAACCTATTTAGATATGTTGTCACGTTTAGTTGGAGAAGAGGTAGATGGCAATTACGGGATACCGTATGCAACAAATGCTGTTAGTGTCATCTACAATAAAGATAAATTAACAAAGTACAATTTAGAAGTTCCAACAACATGGGATGAATTTATCCAAGTATTACAAACAGTAAAAGACAATGGTGAAATTCCAATTTATTACACACTACAAGATGCATGGACCGCAATGCCGTCATGGAATGCGATTGCAAGTAATCTTGTACCAAAAGACTTTAATGTAATGAAAACAAACGGCGAAACGACCTTTCAAGAGTCCTATCAAGAAGTAGCTGAAAAAGCTGCCACTTTAACAGAATATGGGCAACGCGACATTATCGGCGTAGGATACGATGATGGAAACCGTGCATTTGCAAATGGGGAAGGTGTTTTCTACATTCAAGGTAATTGGGTCGTTCCTGAATTACTTAGAATCAATAGCGAGTTAGAGCTTGGCACATTCGCTTTACCTGCAACAAATAATCCTAAAGAAAATAAACTCATATCAGGTGTTGATGCAACACTCGCGATAAGTGAAGCAACAGAACATAAAGAAGAGGCATTACAATTCATTGAATTTATGCTTCGAGAGGATATTGCCAAACGATATACAGAAGATCAAAAAGCATTCTCTGCGATAAAGGGCATTGTTCAAGAGGATGAAGCATTTAAAGGAATCAAACATCATTTTGAGAATGGCTCTATTACAAGCTTTGTTGATCATTATTACCCTAATGGACTAGGACAAGAAGGTATTGTTCAAGAATTCTATATTAATAACGACATAGAACAAGCATTGAAGAAATTTGACAGCGAGTGGAATAAAGTAATTGATCGTTAATAATTGCTTATTCCCAAGAATCAACATGCAGAATTAGAAGGAGAGAATAAATAATGAAAGCAAAAAAAGACCGTGCTTTTCTTTGGATGGTAGTTCCAGCATTTATTTTGTTTTTTGCTTTTCATACCTTCCCTGTGTTACAAGGTGTTTTCTTTAGTTTTACTGATTACAAAGGGTATGGATCATGGGATTTTACCGGTTTGAAGAATTATTTCAACGTATTTCAAGACACTCGTGCATTAAGTGCATATGGATTCACATTCCAATTCGCGATTATAGCGACAATCCTTGTGAACATCATTAGTATTTTTATTGCACTTGGTTTAAATGCAAATATCAAATTCAGAAAGACATTACGTGCAACATACTTCATTCCATACATTTTAAGTGTACTAATCGTAAGTTATATCTTTCGATTTATTTTCACACATGTATTACCAGACATAGGTAGTTCTCTAGGTATTGAAGCAATCTCTACAAATATTCTTGGAAATCCAGATTTAGCTTGGATTGGAATTGTTATATTAGCAGTATGGCAAGCAGCTGCATTTAACACATTACTCTATTTAGCTGGTTTAGCTACAATTGATCAGCAAGTGTATGAAGCAGCATCCATTGACGGTGCGAATGCATGGCAAACATTTTGGAAAGTTACATTCCCACTTGTTGCACCTTTCTTCACAATTAATATGGTTGTTGCAATGAAAAACTTCCTAATGGCATTTGATCAAATTGTCGGTCTAACTGGCGGTGGACCAGGTACAAGTACAGAATCGATATCTTTACTCATCTATACAAGCGGATTAGGTGGCGGACAATTTGCCTACCAATCAGCAAATGCTGTTATTTATTTCATTGTCATTGTCGTAATTTCTGTATTCCAGCTAAGAGTACTTGAGAGAAGAGAGGCGAAATAACGATGTCAGGACTTAAAATCAATTGGAAAATCACAACATTATTAATTCTTGGAACACTATTTATTCTTTTTCCATTATATTTAACGATTGTGATTGCATTTAAAACACCTGAAGAAATGGGTGGAAATCTGTTAGCATTGCCGGAAAGTTGGTCATTCGACAATTTCCTTACAGCAATTGAAGTAACGAATTTCTACCAATCCTTTTTCAATAGTCTTATTGTAACCGTCGCAAGTGTCGTGATGGCAATTCTTATTCATTCACTTGTAGCATATGCGATTGCTCGTAACATACACAAAAAGTTCTATAAGTTCCTTTACATTTATTTTATTAGTGCAATGTTTGTTCCATTTCCAATCATCATGTTACCAATCGTTAAACAGACGAGTTTTCTTGGAATGGACAATCTATTAGGTCTTGCCTTCTTAACAATCGTTATGCATTTGGCATTAAATGTGTTTATTTATGTAGGCTACGTAAAGACAATTCCTATTGCATTAGAGGAAGCAGCTACAATTGATGGTGCAAGTACATGGACAACATTTTGGAAAATCATTTTTCCATTAATGACTCCAATGCACGCAACAGTTGGGATTCTTACAGCACTTGCAGCATGGAATGATTTCATGCTTCCACTTATTGTATTAAGTGATGAAAGTCAATATACATTGCCACTTGTACAGTACGCATTCCAAGGTCAATTTAGCACAAATTATAATTTAGCATTTGCGTCCTATTTACTAGCAATCCTTCCAATGATTATTGTCTATATATTTGCACAGAAATGGATTATTGGTGGTGTCATGCGAGGTTCTGTTAAATAAATCTGATTTAATCACCTAGGAGGGTATGCCATGTTGCACTTTGAAGATACACTAACATTCCAGAATAAACCGATTGATATTGTCACAATCGGTGAACTACTTATCGACATGATTCCAGAACAATATGGTGACCAATTTGAAGCAACAACTTTCCGAAAATATTTTGGTGGATCACCATCTAATATCGCGATGAATGTCAAACAATTAGGATTACAACCAGTTGTTGCTTCCGCTGTAGGGAATGATGGGTTAGGGAAATTCCTGATCAATCATTTACAACAAGCGAATATGGACACATCACACGTACAACAAGTCAATCAATCGACAAGCATTGTTGTTGTATCCAAAAGTACAAGTAGTCCTGTTCCAATCTTTTATCGAGATGCAGATTATCATTTAGATTATACGGAGCAACTTGAAAAAACACTATCTCAAACAAAAATGGTTCATTTTTCTTGTTGGCCAATCTCTATGGAGCCATCACGTCAAACAATAGAAAAGATTTTGTCCAAAGCAAAGGAACAAGAGATCCTTACATGCTTCGATCCAAATTATCATCCAATGATTTGGAGAAAAGATGAAGATGCGATTCCTTATATCAAATCCATCATCAGTCAAGTGGATATAATCAAACCATCAGAAGATGATGCGGAACGATTATTCGGAAAAGACACACCTGAAAACCAATTGGCTAAATTCCTTGAACTTGGCGCTAAATTTGTGATTTTAACATTAGGAAAAGACGGAGCTATCGCTTCAAATGGAGAAGAAACAACTACTTTCTCTACATTAGCAGATCAAGTTGTAGATACGACAGGTGCAGGCGATGCATTTTGGTCAGGCTTATATACAGGATTGGTGCAAGGCCAAAAAGTAAAAGAAGCGATACAATTAGGATTTGCAGTAAGTGCATATAAATTGCGATACACTGGTGCTGTCGTGTCATTACCTACAGTTGCTAAATTAAAAGAAATGTATCATGTATAGGAGGATGAGCATATGTCATTAAAAAACAAAGTACAGCTTATAACGTATCCAGATTCTTTAGGTGGCGACTTACCTACATTGAACACTATTTTACACCGTCATTTTAAAGATACATTCGCCGGTGGTGTACACATCTTACCACCATTCCCTTCGTCTGGTGATCGCGGATTTGCTCCATTAACTTATTTAGAGATTGAACCATCTTTCGGTACATGGGAAGATATAAAAGAAATCGGAGAAGACTTCGACATATTAGTAGACTTGATGGTAAACCATATTTCTCAACAATCACCATATTTCCAAGACTTCTTGAAAAAGGGACGCCATTCAGAATACGCGGATCTATTTATTACATTAGATAAAGTATGGGCTGATGGTAATCCAGTTCAAGAAGATATTGACAAGATGTTCTTACGTCGTGAAGTACCATATTCCACTTTTACGATTGAAGAGACAGGTGAAACAGAGAAAGTTTGGACAACATTTGGTAAAACAAATCCATCTGAACAAATTGATTTTGATGTGCATTCTGAAAAAGTAAAAGCACTGTTCACAGAATTTTTTATGAATTTCAAAAAACAAAATATTAAAATTGTTCGACTAGATGCTGTTGGTTATGTAATCAAAAAGTTGGGGACAAGTTGCTTCTTCGTGGAACCTGATATATACGCATTTATTGATTGGATTAAAGAATTAGCTGATTCGTTAGATATCGTGTTATTACCTGAAGTACATGCACATTATAAAACACAGTATAAACTAGCGGAACATGGTTGTTGGATTTATGATTTTATTCTTCCATATCGAGTATTAGAAGCAATCGAAACAACTTCTAGTAAACAGTTGAATGATTACTTAAACAATCGCCCTGAGAAACAATTTACGATGTTAGATTGTCATGATGGTGTACCTGTAAAACCAGATTTAGATGATTTGATTGATACAAAAGAAGCAAAGCAATTAATCAATCATCTTGTCTCTGATCGCGGAGCGAATTTAAGTCTAATTTTGTCTGATGAACATAAATCAGAAGATGGCTTTGATGTACACCAAATTCGTGGGACATATTATTCCTTGTTAAATTGCGATGATGATGCTTACATCGCTGCAAGAGCGATTCAATATTTCACACCTGGTATCCCACAAGTGTATTATGTTGGTATGCTTGCAGGTGAAAATGATGTAGAGAAAATAAAAGAGACTGGCGATGGACGTGAAATTAATCGACATAACTATACGGTTGAAGAAATTGAACAAGCGTTAGAAAAAGATGTAGTAAAACGATTAATGAAACTTACTCATTTCAGAAACACGTATGATGCATTTAATGGTAAATTTTCTGTCATAGATACGCCAAATCACGAAATACGCTTAGTTTGGACAAAAGATACACATACATGTACTCTTTTCATTGATTTAAAAACAAAACAAACCATCATTGAATATGTGAACGATAACGGCGAAACGATTCGCTATGATGTGTAAGCTGCATGTGTGAAAAACTTGCCAATAGTGTAGAAAATACAAAAGGATTTTGACAAAAGAATGTATAACCTAAAAAGTCCAAACGATTCGACAGTTATTAATCGAATCGTTTGGACTTTGTCCGTATTAGAAGTGAGATATAACTTTGAAATTCGATATGTTTTATGCAACCAGCAACCGCTCCGGCTTGTCCGTTTCCCTTTCCGTGTTTTTCCCCCGTAGTCGCGGAAACGGATACCTACGCTTTTTTTATACTCTACAATTATAGTAATCATAAAAATATTAGCTTTACTTCATATCGACCACGATGAACAAAATAAGCGCCTATCTGTAACAATCCAAAATGTCAGCACTTCCAAACATTGTAGAGCTTCACTAAGCGCAGGCGCCCACTCCCACTCCTATGGGATCCTTTTTCCTGAAAATCCACTTTTTCATGCGGTTTGTGCGTGAAAAAGTTAGTTGAAGGAAAAAGCCCATGGAAAGGGGAGTGGGCAAGCCGAAGCGGGTTATACGCACACCATTCATTTCACAATTACTCATTGGAGTGACGTCGCATCGTCTTTCTATCTCAAAACCATACATTTTTTTAGGAACAGTATTAATATCCTGATTCTTCTTTTTTAATATGGATAATCTATAACTTCTAGTATATTGATTTAAATCTATTCATCATGAACAACAAATTGAAAGATTTCCTCTTCTATCTTCGCTTCATCTTCCGATACATCAATAATTTTGACATTCCCTTCTTTCCATGTCGCATTATTAATCGATTTCGATTCTCGTAAGTAATATGCTTTCATGTCTTCTAATGCCTTACGATGACTCTCATCTTGATAGGTTTGTAACTGTGTTGACGGTACATCTAACAATACTTCATAATCTGGTTGGCGAATATACTTTTGTAAGACATTCACAAAATGCGTATCAAATCCATTTACCGCAGCATATGCTTCTTGCCATAAAGTATAGCGATTAATCACAACATAATCGACTCCATTACTCTCCCACTCTTCCAATTGCGCTTGCTTGTTTTGAATATCTGCTGCAATTAGAAATTGAATTGAGGCAATATCTTTTAAAGGTTGTTTAAAATATGTATGATAGCATATATCATTTTGTAACGCATTATTACGATCGAATGTAGTTGTCTCGACTTTGTATCCTTTTGCTTTCAGTTGATTTGTTAAAATAACCGCATACTTCTCTGTATCTTTCGTTTGAATACCTTCCATTGCTACAATCTTCACGTAAAACACCTCTTTCTTATTTTATACTGAGCATACCAATATTTAAGATTGATAGCAATATCTAAATAATCGAATCACAATTTTGATTGAATTAACTGTTCACTAACATTAAAATAGATAGTATTACATAATAAATTATTGTCGAAGGAGATAGAGAGATGACGAAAAAGATTAAGCTTGGTATTGTAGGTTATGGTAATCTTGGCAAAGGTGCTGTAGAAGCCATCAATCAAACAGACGATATGGAACTTGTAGCAATATTCACAAGAAGAGATCCAAAAGATTTACATGTAAGTAGTGATAATGTAAAAGCTATACATATTTCAGATGCAGAAAAATACAAAGATGAAATTGATGTAATGTTATTGTGTGGTGGTTCAGCAAC
>JAJUGF010000083.1 GCA_029268495.1 Gracilibacillus sp. | reverse complement strand
TACAAAGAAACAAATCGAAGTAGTAAAAGGAAATTATTTTCAAAATTAACGATATAAAACGCTCATTTGTTCATTCATTTAGGATGAAGCAAATGAGCGTTTTTTTATAGAGAAGGGTGCATCATTTGGGATTATTTTCTAATTAGATTACCTTAAATTCAAAAAATTCAAAAAAAATATTTTTTTTTTAAAAAAAAGAAGGAATTTACGATTTTATGTTGAATTTAAATACTAAGTTCTTAAAAAGGGAAAAGGTGGTGAAACATAGTGGAAGTAACTGACGTAAGATTACGCCGCGTGAATACCGATGGAAGAATGCGAGCAATCGCATCTATTACATTAGATCACGAATTTGTTGTACACGATATTCGTGTCATCGATGGGAATAATGGTATGTTTGTAGCAATGCCTTCTAAACGTACTCCAGATGGAGAATTTAGAGATATTGCACATCCGATTAATTCTGGAACGCGCTCTAAAATACAAGAAGCGGTTTTAGAAGAGTACCATCGTGTAGGAGAAGATGAAGAAGTTATTGAGTTTGAAGAAGCAGGTGCTTCTTAAGATGCGTAAAAGCCTAATCTAACTAGATTAGGCTTTTTTCAATTATATAATCATCTCACTGTTATTAAGTTAGAAAAAATAAGGAACTTTCATTGAAAAAAGATTGATTTTCATATATATTCATAATTGGGATTCTAATGTATTTAAACAAAAATGTTAGTAAACTATACAATAATACAGTTTGTTTGTAGAAGAAGTATAACGAAGACATTCGATGAATGAATGATTTAATGTGAAGTGATGAACGGAGGAGAATACTTTGTCAGAACGTTTTGCGATTGTATTAGCAGCAGGAAAAGGCACTAGAATGAAATCAAAGTTATATAAAGTACTACATCCAGTTCTTGGAAAGCCGATGGTACAACATGTTGTGGATCAATTAAAAGCATTGCAATTAACGAACATTACAACAGTTGTCGGATTTGGTGCAGAAAAGGTGCAAGAACAATTAGGAGAATACTCCGAATATGTTGTTCAAGAAGAACAATTAGGTACAGGTCATGCTGTATTGCAAGCAGAGAAGTATTTAAAAGGTCGTAAAGGAACTACATTAGTTGTATGTGGAGATACACCACTTTTAACAAAAGAGACGTTACAACAAGTGTTAGACTATCATGAACGTGAGCAAGCTAAAGTAACCATCTTAACTGCACATGCGGACGACCCAACTGGGTATGGCCGCGTTATTCGAAATGCTAATAATGAAGTAGAAAAGATTGTAGAACAAAAAGATGCTTCGTTAAGCGAACAAAAGGTACAAGAGATTAATACAGGAACGTATTGCTTTGATAATGAACTGTTATTTGAAGCTCTACACAATGTTTCGAATGATAATGCACAAGGCGAGTATTATTTACCAGATGTGATTCAAATTGCACAACAAAGCAATGAAAAAGTTGTAGCATTTCAAACAGAACATTTTGAAGAAACAATCGGAGTAAATGATCGTGTTGCACTTTCACAAGCGGAAAATTACATGAAACAACGAATTAATGAACAACATATGAGAAATGGTGTTTCCATCGTCGATCCTTTGAATACATACATTGGGGCAGATGTTCGTATTGCTTCAGATGTGGTGATTCAGCCGGGTACAGTACTTCGTGGAGAAACAACAATTGAAGAAGGTGTAGAAATCGGACCAAACACTGAAATTGTTGATTGTCATGTTGGTGCATACACGTCTATACGACATAGTGTCGCAACATCAAGTGATATTGGCGAAAGAGTACAGATTGGACCATTTGCACATATTCGACCAGACGCAAATTTGAAAGACGATGTAAAAATCGGAAATTTCGTTGAAGTGAAAAAAGCAACGATTGAACAAGGAAGTAAAGTATCTCATTTAAGTTATATTGGAGATGCAGAAGTTGGCAGCAATGTGAATATTGGTTGTGGTACAATAACAGTAAATTATGATGGCAAAAGAAAGTTTCTAACGAAAATAGAAGATGATGCATTTATCGGATGCAATTCTAACTTGATTGCACCAGTGACTATTGGAAAGGGAGCGTTAATCGCAGCAGGTTCTACCATTTCAGAAGATGTTCCAAGCGATGCGTTGTCCATTGCTAGATCTAAACAGGTAAATAAAGAAGGATATACAAAAAAATATAAATAAACCTTAGATGGAAACAAAATATGGAGGGTATCAAAATGTCAGAATATAAGGATTCATCCTTAAAGGTGTTTACACTAAATTCGAATCCAAAACTTGCAGAGGAGATTGCGGCAAATATTGGTGTGGAATTAGGAAAAAGCTCTGTTACCAAATTTAGTGATGGAGAAATCCAAATTAATATTGAAGAAAGTATTCGTGGTTGTGATGTATATGTTGTGCAATCAACTTGTGAGCCTGTAAACCAACATATTATGGAGCTGTTAATCATGATTGATGCATTAAAAAGAGCATCAGCAAAATCGATTAATATTGTAATGCCATATTATGGGTATGCTCGTCAAGATAGAAAAGCACGTGCGCGTGAACCAATTACAGCGAAATTAGTTGCGGATTTGTTACAAACAGCTGGTGCTTCTAGAGCAATCACACTTGATTTACATGCTCCCCAAATTCAAGGGTTCTTCAATATTCCAGTAGACCAATTAGTTGGTGTGCCAATTCTATCTAGCTATTGGAGTAAAAAAGGACTTGATGATATTGTGGTTGTTTCTCCAGACCACGGTGGGGTAACAAGAGCCCGTAATTTAGCAGATAGGTTAAAAGCACCAATAGCCATTATTGATAAGCGCAGACCTAGACCAAATGTAGCTGAAGTAATGAATATTGTAGGGAATATTGAAGGAAAAACAGCTATATTAATTGATGACATTATTGATACTGCAGGAACAATCACATTAGGTGCAAATGCATTAATAGACAGTGGTGCAAAAGCAGTCTATGCATGCTGTACACACCCTGTTTTGTCAGGACCAGCTATTGAACGTATTCAAAATTCAAAGATAGAAGAGTTAGTTGTAACAAATAGTATTCCGCTTAAAGAAGACAAAATAATCGACAAGATTACGCAACTGTCTGTTGCACCATTAATTAGTGAAGCAATTATTCGTGTACACGAGCGTCAATCTGTAAGTATTTTATTTGATTAATAGGTATCTATCGCAAAAAGATGTTTAAGCACACCTACTCTAGGGAAATATAATACTAACGTATTAAATTAACTTGGAGGGTGATTATAATGGCAACAAAATTAGTAGCGAAAAATAGAGATAACTTAACAAGTTCAAATACAAGAGAAGTACGTGCACAAGGCGATGTGCCAGCAATTGTTTATGGATACAAAGTAGAACCACAACCAATTGCAGTAAACAGTATCGAATTAGTGAAAACGGTAAGAGACGAAGGGAAAAATGCAATTATTTCATTACAAGTGGATAATAACACATATGATGTCATGTTACATGAATTTCAAGTAGATCCATTAAAAAATGAAGTAGTGCATGCAGACTTTTATGTAGTAAACATGTCTCAAGATGTAGATGTACAAGTTCCTATCGTTTTAGAAGGAGAAGCAAAAGGAGCAAGTGAAGGTGGCGTAGTTCAACAGCCACTATACGAATTGTCCTTACGTGCGAAGCCGAACAATATACCAGATCAAATTACAGTGGATATATCTGAACTAGAAGTTGGAGATAGTATTCTTGTAGAGGATTTAAAAGATAGTTCTAAGTACAAAATTTTAGAAGATGATGCAACAGCAATTGTTTCTGTATTAGTACCAGACCAAGAACCTGAAGCAGATACAGAAGAAGATTCGACAGAGGAAGAAGAAACAATAGAACAATAAACAATGAAATGATTAATGAAAAAAGGCGCAATGCAATATATTGCGCCTTTTTGTTCTATGCAAAAAGATATGAAGAGAAATTAACTTCTACTTCACCAATAAATGAGAATATCACGTTTTTTTATAATATATGAAACGTTTTATGTTAAACTAAAAGGAGAAAATACTGTTAAAGGAAGAATAAATCATGAAATGTATTATTGGATTAGGCAATCCTGGTCGAAAATATGAAAAAACACGTCATAATGTTGGTTTTATGGTTGTTGATGAACTATTAAAACGACATGGCTGGACATTACAAAAACAAAAATTTAACGGATTATACACAATGGAAACATTACATAGTGAAAAGGTTCTTTTTGTTGAACCACAAACATATATGAATTTATCAGGTGAATGTATACAACCATTAATAGACTACTATCAAATAGATGTAGAAGACATTGTTGTAATTTACGATGACTTAGACTTACCTTTAGGAAAAGTGAGATTAAGACAAACAGGTGGACATGGTGGACATAATGGCGTACGTTCCTTAATTGATCGTTTAAATACAAAACAATTTAACCGTGTACGGTTTGGCATAGGGCGACCAATAACTCCGATACCTGTTGTAGATTATGTATTAGGTACTTTCTCTAAAGAAGAGGAAGAAGTGTTACACAACAGTATTCAACATGCAGCAGATGCGATAGAAGCATGGATGAATCAATCATTCCAACAAGTGATGAATGATTATAACCAATAATCGCGCGCATTGAATAAATATGTAGCAGAAAGGAAAAGATACTACTATATTATTTATTCAAGAGGGTGTGTACAATTATGGCATTAACCTATAAATGCAAGCATTGTAGCAAGGAAATGGGTAGTTTACAAATCGAGGAGATAGATTTAGAAAAAATAGGGTGGGAGTATTTATCAGAGCAGGAGAAGCTTCAATTACTACAGTATACTCCTGACCAAACTATTACCATTACATCGATATGTGAGAGTTGTGAACACATTATAGAGAATAATCCTTTGTATCATGAATTAGATTATTTTATACAATAAAATAACAAGTGACAAACAGTACAAGAAAACCACATTCATTTGGAACAATTAAGCTTTGGTGTCAAACCAAAGCATTTTTGCAGTTAATACTGTATGTAGGGGGAGCAAAATGCAAGAAGTAAAAAGATTTCTGCGCGAGAGGGAGGACATCTATTCCGTGATAGAAGGTGTCCAGTCAGGATTAAAAGAGCAAGTAATAGCGGGACTATCTGGAACAAGTAGAAGCGTGATTAGTACAATAATTAGTGAAGCAATTAATAAAAAAATGATATTCGTTACATATCAATTAACACATGCGCAACAATTGTATGAAGATATACTTGAATTCTCTGAAGACAATAATATATATTTGTATCCTGTTAATGAATTGTTAGTATCAGAGATTGCAGTACAAAGTCCTGAATTATTAAGTCAAAGAATAGAAGCGCTAACTAACTGGTTAAATTGTGATAATGGGATTATGATTGTCCCAATAGCTGGATTGAAGAGGATGTTACCACCAATGGACTATTGGGAGAAATACCAATTATCCTTTCAATTAGGCGAATCCATTAGTATTGAGGATACGATCCAACTTTTAATAAATATGGGATATGAAAGACAAGAGATGACGAGCAGCCTTGGTGAATTTAGTATTCGTGGAGGCATTATTGACATTTACCCATTAACAGAGAATCAACCGCTTCGTATAGAGCTATTTGATGATGAAATTGATTCGATTCGCTACTTCGATGCAGAATCACAAAGATCAGAAGGAAAATTGGAACAAATAACTGTTTGGCCTGCAACAGAATTTCTTGTAACAGATCATGACTTACTAACAGCGGCAGGGCGTATGGAAGACGCTTTAGAGAAGTCACTCAAGAAGATAAAAAACAAACAAGACCAACAGGCATTAACAGAAGTCATTAAGCAGGACATCGAGAGATTACGACAATGCGAGCGCTTTCAAGGTGTGCGTAAATATATTTCATATTTTTATGATCAACAAAGCAGTCTATTAGATTATTTACCTCATGATGGTGTGATTATGTTAGATGAGATGAGTCGAATTCAAGAAACAGCTATTCACTTAGACGGAGAAGAGGCGGAATGGCTTAAAGATAATCTCAATCGAAACCAAGCTCTATCATCCTTAGCGTTATCTTATGATTGGCACGCTACTGTGGCAAAAATGACACATCAGAAGATTTACTTTTCTGTGTTTATGCGTCATATTGCAAATACAAATCCGTCTAATATTGTGAATATTTCTACACGAGCAATGCAACAATTTCATGGACAAATGCATTTATTACAAAATGAAATGAACAGATGGAAGAAGGCAGGGTATTCTGTCGTAATAGTCGCGCCAAGTGAAAAAAGAGTCGCGAAAATCCACTCTGTTTTAGAAGATTACCAAATGAACGCAGTGATAAGTGAAAATATGGGCCCATTACCCCTATCGCAACCAATCATAACAGTTGGTAACATTAGTGGTGGATTTGAAATCCCGATGCACAAATTAGCTTTACTTACAGAAAATGAATTGTTTAAACAAAAAAGCACAAGACCAAAGCGTAGACAGAAATTATCTAATGCAGAAAGAATTAAAAGCTACCAAGAGTTACAAATAGGTGATTACGTTGTACATACGAATCATGGTATTGGTAAATATATTGGTATTGAGACATTAGAAGTAAATGGTTTGCATAAAGACTTTATGTTATTGAAATATTCTGGAGACGATAAGCTTTTTGTTCCAATTGATCAAATTGATTTAGTTCAAAAATATGTCGGATCTGAAGGGAAAGAACCAAAGCTCTACCGCCTTGGTGGCAATGATTGGAAAAAGGTGAAGAGTAAAGTTCAATCAAAAGTAGAAGATATAGCAGATGATTTAATTAAATTGTATGCCGAAAGAGAAGCAGCAAAAGGCTATGCATTTAGTGAAGATACAGAAATGCAACGTGATTTTGAAGCAGCATTTCCATATCAAGAAACAGAAGATCAACTTAGATGTATTGCTGAAATAAAAGAAGATATGGAAAAAGAACGACCTATGGACAGGCTTTTGTGTGGAGATGTAGGATATGGTAAGACTGAAGTAGCAATTCGAGCTGCATTTAAAGCAATTGCAGACGGAAAACAAGTGGCAATTCTTGTCCCAACAACTATATTAGCTCAACAGCACTATGAAACCATTATCGAAAGATTCCAAGACTATCCAATTAATGTAAGCTTATTAAGTCGTTTTAGAACAAGAAAGCAACAACAAGAAACATTAAAAGGTTTAAAAAATGGGATGGTAGATATTGCGATTGGTACACATCGACTATTGTCTAAAGATGTGGTTTATAAAGATTTAGGATTGTTAATAGTGGATGAAGAGCAGCGATTTGGTGTGAAACATAAAGAAAAAATTAAGCAACTAAAAACAAATGTGGATGTATTAACGTTAACAGCAACACCTATTCCAAGAACTTTGCATATGTCGATGTTAGGCGTAAGAGATTTATCTGTGATTGAGACACCACCAGAGAATCGTTTTCCAATTCAAACATATGTGATGGAATACAATGCACCACTAGTAAGGGAAGCCATTGAACGAGAATTAGCAAGAGGAGGGCAAGTATTCTTCTTGTATAATCGCGTAGATACGATTGAAAAAATGGCCCAAGAAATTCAATTTTTAGTGGAAGATGCCCGTGTGGTTTTTGCGCATGGACAAATGAATGAGTCAGAATTAGAGAATGTGATGTTCTCTTTCTTAGAAGGGGAAGCAGATGTTTTAGTGAGTACGACAATCATTGAAACAGGTGTAGATATTCCGAATGTGAATACATTAATCGTATATGATGCAGATAGAATGGGATTAAGTCAGTTATATCAATTAAGAGGCCGCGTTGGTAGATCTAATCGCGTTGCATATGCATACTTCACGTACCAGAAAGACAAAATTTTAACAGAAGTATCTGAAAAAAGGTTACAAGCAATTAAGGAATTTACAGAATTAGGGTCTGGATTTAAGATTGCGATGCGTGATTTGTCTATACGTGGAGCAGGAAATATATTAGGTGCTCAACAGCATGGATTCATCGACTCTGTCGGTTTTGATATGTATTCCCAAATGCTGAAAGAAGCAGTACAAGCAAAACAACAAGGTAAAACATTAGAAGAGGTAAAACCATTTGAAGTAGAATTAGATTTACAAATAGATGCATATATACCAGACAGTTATATCCAAGACGAAAAACAAAAAATTGATATGTACAAACGATTCCAAGCAATTATGTCGCAAGAAGATATTCATGATTTACGAGACGAATTAATCGATCGCTTTGGTGATTACCCAGAAGAAGTAAATAACCTTTTCCATGTTACGTCACTTAAATGGGGTGCAAAGAAAGAGCGAATTGAATCAATCTCTGAGAAGAAAAATGAGTTAGAGGTTATAGTAGAAGAAGAACGTAGTCAACAAATCGATGGTGCTAAATTGTTTGAATATGCGAATAAGCATGGACGTATGGTTCAGTTAGGAACAGAAGGTAGAAAATTAAAAGTGGTTTTCCAGTTTAATCAGGAAAATAGAATGGGAAGATACGATATGGTTATAGATTTCATTCAAATGTTAAGAGAGATGGAAAGAGAATGATACGTACCCAAATTAAAATTATAATGGAAAAATTGTATAGATTTAAGTAATCTTTATCATACTAACCTTACAATGTAATTACTTCACTATGTGT
>JAJUGF010000082.1 GCA_029268495.1 Gracilibacillus sp. | reverse complement strand
GCTAATGAGACTCCATGATCGTCATGACAGAGAGTTTGTTTTAGGTGCAACTCATGAAGAAGTAATTACAAGTATCATTAGAGACGAAGTAAAAAGTTATAAAAAATTACCATTAACATTGTATCAAATTCAAACAAAGTACAGAGATGAAAAAAGACCACGATTTGGTTTGTTGCGTGGTAGAGAATTTGTCATGAAAGATGCGTATTCTTTTCATGATACTGATGAAAGCCTAGATGACGTATACGATAAAATGTATCAAGCTTATTCCAATATATTTAAGCGTTGTGGATTGAATTTTAGAGCGGTCATTGCAGATTCAGGTGCAATGGGCGGCAAGGATACACATGAATTTATGGTTTTATCTGAGATCGGCGAAGATACCATTGCATATTCTGATACATCTGATTTTGCTGCAAATATCGAAATGGCTCCAGTAAATGTGGAGTACACACGTAACACAGAGCAAGAACAAGAACGAACAATTGTGGATACACCTTCCGCTAAAACGATGGAAGAAGTTTCTAACTTTTTAAATGTATCCATTGATAAAGGTATCAAATCATTATTATTTAAAATAGATGAAGATAAATTTGCTCTTGTTTTAGCACGCGGAGACCATGAGATTAACGATATTAAATTAAAAAATTGTTTAGGTGCTACTCATGTTGAACTAGCCTCAGAAGAAGAAGCTAAAGCTTTATTAGGCGCTGACATTGGTTCATTAGGTCCAGTGAATGTGAAAGAGATTCCTATCATTGCAGATAACGCAATCACAAGTATTGTGAATGGGTATTGTGGAGCAAATGAAACAGGTAAACATTACATTAATGTGAATCCAAATAAGGACTTTACTGTAGATAAATATGAAGATTTAAGATTTATTAAAGAAGGAGATCCTTCTCCAGATGGAAAAGGAACGATACAATTTGCTAAAGGTATTGAAGTAGGGCATGTGTTTAAATTAGGAAAAAGATATGCTGAAAAATTAGGTGCACAATATCTGAATGAGCAAGGTAAGCAAGAAGTAATGACAATGGGATGCTATGGAATTGGCGTATCTCGCACAGTTGCTGCTATTGTAGAGCAATTTCATGATGAAAAAGGAATTATTTGGCCAAAATCAGTTTCTCCATACGATATTCACTTAGTTACAGTGAATACGAAGGATGAAGAACAATTGCATTTAAGTGAAAGCATTTATAAAGAATTACAACAAAACCATTTTGACGTGTTATTTGATGATCGAAAAGAAAGAGCAGGAGTAAAATTTGCTGATAGTGACTTAATTGGACTACCAATTCGAATAACAGTTGGAAAACGCGCAAGTGAAGGATACGTGGAATGCAAAGTGAGAGAAGATGGAGAACAATTTGACTTACATGTTTCAGAAATTGTTCCATCGATTAAGAAATTCTTTTCAGAAAATTAAATGTGAAAGATAATCCCTTGTCCAAATGTAACGACAGGGGATTTACCATTTATATTAAATTGAGTATAAATCCTTTGTCTTAGCTTGAGGGGTGAACATATTGCAAAGTACGAGTGAAGAAAGATTTAATTTATTAACGCAACAAATTGGAATACCAGATGACATGAAAAATAAGTACTTCCAAAATGCCAAAATAGAGAAGTTAGAAGTATATCGAAAAACTCAAACATGGCATTTTTCTTTTGTAATTGAAGAATGTATGCCAGCAGAAGTATATCAATTATTTGTTTTGAAACTTACTGAAGCTTTTTCATCAATTGCAAAAGTGAGTTGGAAATTTCACTCAAATAAAACGACAATTTCAGATCAAGAGTTGATTGCATATTGGCATATATTTGTAAGTGAATTATGTGCGGAATCACCTAAATATCGTACATTGAATAATCAAGTTCCTCAAATAAACAATAATAAGATTATGTTAACTACAAGCAATGAAGTAGAACGAGCTGCTTTGTTACAAGAAATGCAATCATTATTTGATCATTTTTGTAACAAAATAGGTTTCAATAAGCGGAAAATTGAAATACAAGTTGTGGAAGAGCATGATGAAATTGTTAAATTCAGGAAACAAAAACAAGAAGAAGACAGGATTAAAGTGTTAGAAGCATTTAAGCAACAAGAACAGAGAGCAAAAGATAATAATCAAGACAAACCTGAAGGACCTATTCAAATTGGTTATCCGATTAAAGAAGAGCCAATTCAGATGAAGGAAATTATAGAAGAAGAAAAAAATGTCATTTTTCAAGGGTATTTGTTTGATGTTGAGATTAGAGAACTCCGCAGTGGAAGACAATTATTAATATTAAAAATGACAGATTATTCCGATTCGTTTCAAATAAAAATGTTCTCCAAGGGCGATCAAGACGCAGATAAATTTAAACAATTTAAACCTGGTATGTGGTTAAAAGCAAAAGGAATGATACAAACAGACACATTTTCTAATGAATTGACGATGATGGCTAGAGATATCCAAGAAATTCCTGCAAAAATGCGTGAAGATTATGGTGTCGATGGTGAAAAACGTGTAGAATTACATGCACATACATTGATGAGTCAAATTGATTCTGTTGTATCTGCTTCAAAACTAATAGAACAGGCGGCAAAATGGGGGCATAAAGCTATTGCAATTACTGACCATGCCGGTGCACAAGCTTTTCCTGAGGCATATGGAGCAGGCAAAAAGCATGGAGTGAAAATTATCTATGGAGTAGAAGCAAATGTTGTAGATGACGGAGTGCCTATTGCTTATAATAGTGATGATCGAGTATTACTTGATGAAACATATGTCGTATTTGATGTGGAAACAACTGGATTATCTGCAGTTTATGATACGATAATTGAACTAGCTGCAGTAAAAATTAAAAATGGAGAAATTATAGATAAATTTGAATCATTTGCTAACCCGCACCAACCTTTATCTGAAACTATTATTAATTTGACGCATATAACGGATGATATGTTACAAGACGCACCAGAAGTGGAAGAAGTATTAGCAAAATTCCATGACTGGATGGGTGACCATACGCTTGTTGCACATAATGCTGATTTTGATATGGGGTTTATTAACACAGGGTTTAAAAAATTTGGTATGGAAGAAGCGACAAATCCAGTAATTGACACGTTGGAACTAGCAAGATACTTATTCCCAGATATGAAGAATCATCGTCTAAACACAATGTGTAAAAAATTAGATATTGAATTAACACAACATCATAGAGCGATTTATGATACAGAAGCGACGAGTTATTTGTTGTGGAAATTAATTAAATTAGCTGACGAAAAAGGTATCATTAATCACAATCAATTTAATCAACATATGGGAGAAGGAAATAGTTATCAACGCGCACGACCTTTTCACGCGACACTACTCGCTGTTAATGAGGTTGGTTTAAAAAATTTATTTAAACTTGTGTCACATGCACATATTGATTATTTTTATCGTGTCCCTCGTATTCCAAGATCAAAATTACACCAATTACGTGAGGGTATATTGGTTGGTACAGCTTGTGATAAAGGTGAAGTTTTTGAAACAATGATGCAAAAATCTGAAGAGCAAGCAGAAAAAATCGCACAATTTTATGATTATATTGAAGTCCAACCTCCTGCTAATTATATTCATTTATTAGATAAAGAATTAGTACAGAATGAAGCACAATTATATGATATTTTACGTAAATTAGTAGAAATGGCAGACAGAATGGGGAAATTATGTGTCGCAACAGGGAATGTGCATCATTTAGAGAAAAATGATCAGATATATCGCAAAATTTTAATAGCGTCTCAAAGTGGGAACCCATTGAATAGACAGAAACTCCCAAATACCTATTTTAGAACGACTAATGAAATGATAGATGAATTTCAGTTTCTTGGTGCAGAAAAAGCAAAAGAAATTGTTGTTACAAATCCTAATAAATTAGTAGATCAAATTGATGAAGTGAAGCCAATTAAAGATGATTTGTATACACCAAATATAGATGGTGCAGATAAAGAAATTAGAGAACTTAGCTATACATTTGCTAAATCGATTTACGGTGAGCAATTACCAGAAATAGTTGAGCAACGTATCGAGAAAGAATTAAAAAGTATAATTGGACATGGATTTGCGGTTATTTATTTAATTTCACATAAACTCGTAAAAAAATCATTAAATGATGGTTATTTAGTAGGATCTAGGGGTTCCGTTGGATCTTCACTTATTGCGACATTTACTGAGATTACAGAAGTGAACCCATTACCACCACATTATGTTTGTCCAAATTGTAAAAAAAGTGAATTCTTTAATGATGGTTCATATGGGAGTGGTTTTGATTTACCAGACAAAGAATGTCCAGAGTGTCAAACAATGTATAAAAAAGATGGGCAAGATATACCATTTGAAACATTCTTAGGCTTTAAAGGTGATAAAGTACCAGATATTGATTTGAACTTCTCTGGGGAGTATCAACCAAGGGCACATAATTATACAAAAGTATTATTTGGTGAAGATAATGTTTTTCGTGCAGGAACAATTGGAACAGTTGCTGAAAAGACAGCATATGGTTATGTCAAAGGATATGCAAATGATAATGGTATGATTATTAAAAATGCTGAGGTGGACCGATTAGTTAAAGGGTGTACTGGAGCCAAACGTACAACAGGTCAACACCCAGGTGGTATTATTGTAGTACCAGATTATATGGAAATATATGATTTTACTCCAATCCAGTATCCCGCAGATGACCGTAATTCGGAATGGCGTACAACACATTTTGATTTTCATTCCATACATGATAATTTGTTGAAATTAGATATATTAGGGCACGATGATCCGACGGTTATCCGTATGTTACAAGATCTTAGTGGAATCGACCCTCAAACAATTCCGACAGATGATCAAGAAACGATGAAAATATTCTCTGGACCTGAAGTATTAGGTGTGACCGCTGATCAAATCATGTGTAAAACAGGAACATTAGGAGTTCCCGAATTTGGAACAAGATTTGTACGTCAAATGTTAGAAGATACGAAGCCAAAAACGTTTGCTGAATTAGTTATTATTTCTGGATTAAGTCATGGTACAGATGTATGGTTAGGAAATGCACAAGAATTAATCAATGATGGTATATGTGGATTACCCGATGTAATAGGGTGTCGTGATGATATTATGGTTTATTTGATGCACAAAGGATTAGATGCATCATTAGCATTCAAAATTATGGAATCTGTTCGTAAAGGAAAAGGATTGCAAGATGAGTGGATAGAAGAAATGCTTAAAAACAATGTACCTGAATGGTATATAGATTCATGTAAAAAGATTAAATATATGTTTCCAAAAGCACACGCTGCTGCATATGTATTGATGGCTATACGAATAGCTTATTTTAAAGTGCATTATCCACTATACTTTTATGCTGCGTACTTCACTGTAAGAGCAGATGATTTTGAGCTTGATACGATGATTAAAGGTTCAGAAGCAATTAGGACTCGTATTAAAGAGATCATAGCTAAAGGAAATGATGCAACACCAAAAGAAAAAAATTTACTAACAGTTCTAGAACTGTCTTTAGAAATGAACGAACGTGGTTTTCGTTTTCAAAAAGTAGATTTGTATCGTTCTTCAGCAACTGAATTTTTGGTAGAAGGTGACACGTTAATTCCACCATTTAATGCAGTAGATGGCCTTGGTACGAATGCTGCAATTAATATTGCAAAAGTTCGCGAAGATGGAGAATTTTTATCTAAAGAAGATTTGCGTGAAAGAAGTAGAATATCTAAAACAGTATTAGAGTATTTGGATCAACATGGTTGTTTAGAAGGAATGGAAGAAAAAAATCAACTATCATTATTTTAAATTCCAATATTGTATAAAGCAAAAACCTTGCAAACTTTATCCAAACGTGTTATATTTTATTAAGATTTTATTTGATGTGCTAAAAGAGTGGGTTATCCCACTCTTTCTTCATAGCCACATTGTTAACTTATAGGGCTATTGCTATCCCTTGCCAATATAGGCAAGGGATTTATCATTCCCTAAGTATATAACAAATGTGTATGGATGAATTTTTAAGGGAAATATAATAAATAAATGAAAAATGAAACTATTTGATTGTTAAAGGAGGTCGAATGTATGAGTCAAAATATCGCTAAACAAACAGAAGAAATTGTCAAGCCAATTGTAGAAGAACTTTCTTTAGAATTAGTCGATGTCGTATATGAAAAAGAAGGTCCAAATTGGTTTTTGCGAGTATATATTGATAAAGAAAATGGTGTAGATATTGAAGAATGTGGCATTGTTTCTGAACGCTTAAGTGAGGTGTTAGATGAGAAAGACCCAATTGAAGGAGCTTATTTCTTGGAAGTCTCCTCACCTGGTGTCGAGAGACCGCTAAAAAAAGAATTGGATTTTGAGAAAAATGTAGGTAAGAATGTATATGTCAAATTGTATGAGCCAATTGCTGGTGATAAAGAATTTACTGGCGAATTAATTGGAATAGAAAATCAAATCGTTACTATCGCATATCGAGATAAAACAAAAACAAAAAAAGTTGAAATACCTTACGAGAAAATCGCTAAAGCACATTTAGCTGTAATGTTTTAATATACAAGGGGGAAGAATTGTGAACAAAGAATTGTTCGATGCGATTAATTTTTTAGAAAAAGAAAAAGGAATTAATAAAGATATTCTTATTGAAGCATTAGAAGCTGCATTAATCTCCGCATACAAGAAGAATTTTAAATCTGCAACAAATGTTCGTGTCGATTTAAATGAAGAAGCAGGCAAAATGGCCGTTTTTGCACAAAAAGAAATTGTAGAAGAAGTAGAAGATATACAAACACAAATCTCTGTTGATGAAGCACAACAAATTAGTCCAATGTATGATGTCGGAGATATTGTAGAAATTGAAGTAACACCAAGAGACTTTGGAAGAATCGCTGCTCAAGCTGCAAAACAAGTTGTTACGCAACGTGTTAGAGAGGCAGAAAGAGGAATTATTTATAACGAATATATTGACCGTGAAGATGATATTATGAACGGAACAATTCAGCGTATGGATGGCAGATTCATTTATGTAAATTTAGGAAAAATAGAAGCAAAATTACCTGAATCTGAATGCATCGCACAGGAAAATTATAATATACATGATCGTATTAAAGTGTATGTAACAAAAGTAGAAAATTCAAGTAAAGGTCCTAATATATTTGTTTCTAGAACACATCCTGGCTTATTAAAAAGATTATTTGAAATGGAAGTACCTGAGATTTATGATGGTACAGTTGAAGTGAAGTCTGTTGCTCGTGAGGCTGGAGATAGATCTAAAATCTCTGTATATGCACAAGACGAAGAAATTGATCCAGTAGGCTCATGTGTAGGGCAAAAAGGTCAACGTGTTCAAACAATTGTAGATGAATTGCATGGTGAAAAAATTGATATTGTTGAGTGGTCAGAAGATCCAATTGTATATGTGTCAAATGCATTAAGCCCTTCTAAAGTTGTAAAAGTACTTGTTGATGAAGAGAATAAATCAACAACTGTCATTGTACCTGATTATCAACTTTCATTAGCTATTGGAAAACGTGGACAAAACGCAAGGCTTGCAGCGAAGCTAACAGGTTGGAAAATCGATATAAAAAGTGAATCAGAAGCACGTGAAGAAGGTTTGTTGACAGATGACAAGGAAGAAGAACTAGACACGCTAGAATATAATGATTCTAATGACTATGAAGTTTCCCTTGATGAAATGGATGAAGATTTATTTAAATAAGGAGGAATTCATTTGTCTAAACAAAGAAAAGTACCATTGCGTAAATGTGTAGCAACACAAGAAATGTTTCCTAAACAAGCATTAATTAGAATTGTGAAGACGAAAGAAGGTCAAATCTTCGTTGATCCAACAGGTAAGAAAAACGGTCGCGGAGCATATATTTCAAAAAGTATCGACGCGATTCATAAAGCAGAAAAAACACATGCACTTGATAAACATTTAGAAACGCAAATTCCACAGGAAATTTATGAGGAATTAAAGCAATTAATTGAAGGCTGAGATATGAAAGCTACTAATAACTATTTAAATATATTAGGTATTGCGACAAGAGCAAGAAAATGTACATTTGGTGAAGAACAAATTATAAAAGAGATTCAATCTAGAAAAGCAAAAGTGGTATTAATTGCTTCAGATATAGGTATACAGACGAAAAAGAAACTAACAGATAAATGCACATTTTACAATATACCATTTATATTTATTGATGATCGTGATACATTATCACAAGCAGTAGGAAAGATCGGAAGGGTGGCAGTTTCCATTAATGATAGTGGATTTGCAAAAAAAATAATGGAATTGCTAACCAACAATTATCGGGGGTGAACGTATGTCTAAAATACGTGTGTACGAATATGCAAAAAAAGTGAATAAATCAAGTAAAGACATCATTGAAAAACTGAAAGAATTAAATCAACCTGTTTCCAATCATATGTCTACAATATCTAATGATGTTATTTCTAAATTAGATGCGACTTTTACGACTACCAACAAAAAGAATGAACCCAAAAAACAAAATACTAAACCATCTAATCAAACAAATAAAGGTAATAAAAATAGTAAACAAACTAACAACTTTAATGCGGATAAACCCGTAAAAAAAGAAGAGCCTAAAGAAGTTACTAAAATAACTTATTCAGGTTCAATTAATGTTGGTGAACTT
>JAJUGF010000081.1 GCA_029268495.1 Gracilibacillus sp. | reverse complement strand
CCTTTTTGTTTTGCTTCTGTCAGTTTCGCTTCCATTTCAGCCCATCTTGACTCTGAAATATGGATATTTCGTGATTCCATTCGTTGTTTTGCATGTTTACTTATTGTTAATGTTTGTTGTTCCAAAGCTTTTGAAAACTCTTGCGTAGGTGTTTGATTGTTCTTTTGAATATGTTTTGGAATAACTGAATGATAATAACCATGTATTTGATTATTCACTATAATCCTCCTTTCTGTAGGAAGATGTGTTAATCTTTTTCACTAGGTTGTTCAATTTTCTGAACTTCATCTGTATATATTTCTGTACCATTTTCTAATTGTAACACTGCATATCCTTCTTTATGGGTAACAGATTGAACAATACTCGTCTCTAATTCTTTAGGTTCTGCAATTTGACCTGTTTCCTCATCAATCTTATAATAAGTTACTTGTTGTCCTATCAAATGGCTATATTGGATAACAGGTGAAATCAATTGATTGTTCACAAGGAGATTTATCGATTCTGTCATTTGCATCATTTGTTCAAGTGATGAAAAAGTCGCCATTTGGGAAATAAACTCTTTATCTTCCATTGGATTTAATGGATCTTGATTTTGTAATTGTGTCATAAGAATTTTTAAGAATTCATCCTTGCCTAATGAACTACTCGTTTCTTTTACCGTTGCTTGGTTTTTTAAATAGTAACTTGGATCAATTGTTGTCATAGTTATCACCTATACCTTCATATCCATCAATATTTCACTAAAATCTAATTCATCGTCATAATCTATTGCTTCATTTTCATAGAAATCATCATTGGATTGATGTTCATTCTGGTTACTAGATTCTTTTTCATCATTTGAAAAGGAATCCGATTCATTTTGACTCATTACAACTTCTTGTTTTTCTATCACTACTTGTTGTGGAGAAAACATATGTCTTAATTGTTGTAAGTTACCTTCTAACATTTCTTTTGCCATTTGTGATTGTACAACCATTTTTACAACCATTTCCCCATTTACTTGTGTTAATTTAATAACAACATCACCTAAATGTTCTGGCTGCAATCTAATAAATAATTGGTTCGCTCCATTTGGACCCTTTAAAAAGTTACTTTTTTGAAATATTTGTTGAAATTGCTCAATTAATTGTTTTTGGGAAACTTGTTCTGTCGCATTCGTTTGTTGCGTATGAATAACAAATTGCTCAATTCTTGACATATTTGTCGTTGGCAACGCAGACGAAGAATTGTCCACTTTCACATCACTATATCCTTTAACTGCTGTTTCTACTTGCAACATTGCATCTTTTACCCATTTTGAAACAGTATCATATGTCAGTTGATTTTGATTTGTGTACATATTATCCTGTTTTATTTTTTGAGTATATTTATCAATTAATTCTCCCCAAAGTTTTTTTTGAGGTTCTTTTAGTGAATCAAGCAATTCTTGTGCTGATTTTTGGTCAATCTTTTGTAATTCTATCCATTCCTTCATGTTGTTCATCAACTGTTTGTAGTCATCAAAACTGAACGACCCCTTTGTAATGGATTGAAGTACATGGTCAATTTTAACAAGCAGTTGTTTCATTTGTTCTTGATTAACTGACATCAATGTATTAGCTGTAAAAGAAAAATCAATGGAGGAGAAATTCACTTCTTTATTAGGGTCCTCACCCGATAATTCCAGTGTGTCTAGTATTGCATTCATATTATCTAAAGATAATTCTTCATCTAAATTGATTAATATCTCTAATAATTTACTATAACTATGGGATGTCTCTGTATCCTCATTAAGAATCTTTTGTAATTCATTCATAATTGTTAAATAATCGTCAGGTAAATCTTTGTTAATTACTGTATCTTCTAATTCAGTACTCTTATTCATAAGAGTATTTCTAATGTTATTACCAACTAAAATGTCTTTAAATAACAAGTTAGCATTTGATGGATTATTTTTTGTAACTGAATTTCTAAAGGAAACATTGTTACTTGCTACTGCTAAAGCATTAAATCCGAGTTCCATTCTTTCCACCTCCTCTCTATTTTAGTTAATTTGCTAATAAACTAGTATATCGAGCAGCCACTTCTGCTTCCATTTGAGCTAATAGATTCCCTCTTGTTTCTGCATCTAATTCCTTTAATATTTCTATCGCTAACTCATCATTTAGCTCTTGCAAAATAGGTGCAGCAGATTTAGGCTTCATTGTGTCAAATGACTTTGCTAATTCTTTATAATCTGTACTATCTATTTGTTCTTCTTCTATAGCTTGATCTTCTATTTGTTTCGATAGTTGTTCCATTTCGCCTTCTAAATTTTGTATTTCTTTTTCCTTCGCTTGTAATTCTGCTTGAACTAATTCTAGTTCTTTATTCGCTGATAATAGAGCTTCGTCTTTTTCTTTTAACTCATTTGTATGTAATTCCTCTTGATCTGTCATTACCGTTTCAGAAATAAAAGGAATTTTATTTAATACGTCTTTTGTAGATTTAACTACATCTACTCCCATAAATTGCAAAATGATGAATGTGATGATTAACGCAAAAATAATTGGTACAACAATCACAATTAACCATTGCAATATACTCGGCTTCTTCGTCTCTGATTTGGGATTGGTTTTCATTCCTTCACCTTCCCTTACTATCTGTATACTTTCGAATGGAAATTTCGTCCATAGTGCTTTGTTCCTTTTTATTAATTAAGAGGTATTCTACTTGTTTTTTTCTATCAATGATCTTCTCGAATTTCTTTACTTCGATATATTGTTGAGTTAGCTCTTCTTGCAATTTATTCATACAATCTCTAGCATGATTTACTTTTTTTTGTACAGAGAGAATATTTGGTGTTAAATAATTCAAATAATTATAATAGCCTTTCATTTTATCAATACTTCCATCTATTAAACTATTTTGATAAGCTACTTCCATCGCTTCTTTCTTTTTTAACAGATGTAAGAGTTCCTCCGCGTATTTTTCGAATTCATCTACAGCCTGTCTGAACTGGATTTGTACTTCATTCTTGTCATTTTCTTTAATTTGCTTTATTTTTTCAAATTTAGTCCAATTATTCATGATGATGCACTTCCATTTAGTATGCTTTGAAGCTGTTGTATTGCTTGTTCGCGATTTGTTGACTCATCAATACCTTGTTTTAGAAAGTTCATGATCTTTGGCTGTAATTGAATAGCATTATCCACAACAGGATTGGTACCTCTTTTGTATGCCCCTATTTGGATTAATTCTTCGTTATCTTGATATGTTGCTAAGATGTTTTTTGCTTGTTGAACAATTTGTAAACTTGGTTCATCAACAATATTAACCATTACTCTACTTACAGATTGCAACACATTTATTGCTGGGAATTGTCCTTTTTCTGCTAGCTTTCTATCTAAAATAAAGTGTCCATCTAAGATACCTCTAGTTGTATCAGCAATTGGCTCATTCATATCATCACCATCTACAAGTACCGTATAAAATGCTGTAATGGTTCCATTGCTACTCGTACCTGTTCTTTCTAATAATGAAGGAAGTAATGCAAATACGGATGGTGTGTACCCTTTTGTTGTTGGTGGTTCGCCAACAGCCAATCCAATTTCTCGTTGTGCCATTGCAACACGTGTAACGGAATCCATCATTAAATTGACTTCATAACCTAAATCTCTAAAATACTCGCTAATCGCTGTAGCAGTATAAGCACCTTTTATACGCATTAATGCTGACTGATCAGATGTAGCTACAACTACAATCGATTTTTTTAATCCTTCAGACCCTAGTTCTTTTTCAATAAACTCCTTCACTTCACGTCCACGTTCGCCGATGAGTGCAATCACATTCAAATCTGCTTCACTATTACGAGCAATCATTCCCATTAAAGTACTTTTACCAACACCACTTCCAGCAAAAATACCAATCCTTTGTCCTCTTCCAACTGTTAACATCGTATCAATTGCTTTCACACCTACAGGAATAATTTGTTTAATTCTTGGTCTTGTTAGTGGGTTTGGTGGTGATTGCTCTGTTGGATAATCTTTTAACCCTTTAGGCAAATTAGATTTATCCAGTAATTCACCTGTTGAATCAATCACTTTGCCAATTAGAGACCTACCTACATTAATCGTTAATGATTTTTTGGTTGATTCCACCAAACATCCTGCAGCAATATTTTGTACAGAAGTATATGGCATAAGAAGTACTTTTTCTTCATAAAAGCCAATCACTTCTGCCATTATTTTATTATTATTTAAATTCGTGTGAATATAGCATACTTCTCCGATTCTTACTTCTGGTCCTCGTGCTTCAATTAACAGACCTACAACACGATCTACTTTTCCAAAACGTTTATATGTGTCGATTTCTTCTAATCGATTAGTCAGCATTGTTATGTCCACGATGGAGTTCCTCCACTATCTCAGTTAGACTTGTTCTTATTTCACCAAGTTGCGTATTGATTGAAGCATCTATTTTTCCAAATGGTGTGACAAAATAAACTTGTCCATTTGTTAGTGTCGTGTCAACATATAATAATAATCCTGCTTGATTGTTTGTGATTCTTGCAAGTTCATCTTTGTTTTCAAGTAATAAATCATATTGCTCATTTGAAACATATATTTTGATTGTTGGTTGTTCTTTGACTTGCTGAATAGCTTTTGAAACAAGTGATAAAAATACATCTGTTTCTTGTATCGAAGTATTTACTATTTTTTCTGCTATCGACAAAGCAAGATCTAAAATTTGTTTATCGCTGCTTTGTATTATATTGTAATAATCTTTTTGCGCGTTACTTACAATCGTATTCGCTTCATCAATAATCGCTACATATTGATTGTGACCATCTATCTTTCCCTGTTCAAATCCTTTTTCATATCCTTCTTGTTGCGCATCTTCCGTAATTTTAATCCGTTCTTCATCCCACTTTAGCCTTGCTTTTTCGATTTCTTCATTTGTTGTAAAAACTTTTTTTTCAAGCTCTTCTTCCATTTTCTTTAGTTCATTTTCTTTTGCATTCAACTGATACCACTTGTCTTCTAAAGTAGTTGTTTCTGCTTCTTTACGCTTGATTTGAAGTGGTTTAATCTGAATTTTTTTTGTAGGTAATGATTGTTTGCCTAAATTAGACAATAATATCATCTCCTCCGCCTCTAGCTATAACGATTTCACCTATTTCTTCTAACCTTCTAACTACAGAAACGATTCGTGATTGTGCTTCTTCCACATCTCTCAATCTAACTGGACCCATAAATTCCATTTCCTCTTTAAATGTTTCCGCCATTCTTGTAGACATATTGCTAAATACAATATCTTTTACTTCATCACTAGATACTTTTAGTGATAAGCGTAAATCATCATTTTCCACTTCACGAATAACACGTTGTATTGCTCTGTTATCCAATGTGACAATATCTTCAAAGACAAACATTCTTTTACGAATTTCTTCAGCTAATTCTGGATCATCAATTTCTAAAGCATCTAAAATCGTCCGTTCTGTACTTCGGTCTACCCCATTTAAAACATCCACGACTGCCTGTATACCACCAGTTTGTGTATAATCTTGTGTAACAGTAGTAGAGAGCTTTCTTTCTAAAATTTGTTCTACCTCTGCAATAATCTCTGGTGAAGTAGAATCCATTACTGCAATACGTTTCGCTATGTCTGCTTGTAGTTCCTGCGGTAAATCTGACAATATTTGAGCAGATTGTTCTGAATCTAAATAAGACAGTACTAATGCAATTGTTTGCGGATGTTCATTTTGGATAAAGTTAATGATTTGCGACGGTTCTGCTTTTCTAGCAAAGTCAAACGGTTTAACTTGCAAAGAGGAAGTTAACCTACTTAATATATCATTCGCTTTATCTGTACCTAATGCTTTTTCTAATACAGTTTTTGCGTAGCCTATACCACCTTGAGAAATATAATCTTGCGCTAATGCAATTTCTTGAAATTCTTCTAGTATGGCCGCCTTTTGTTCATTATCTACCTTTTTCACTGAAGAAATTTCGAGTGTTAACTGCTCAATCTCTTCAGGTGTCAAAAACTTGTATACTTGTGCGGATACATCTGGACCAAGTGAGATTAATAGAATTGCTGCTTTTTGTTTACCAGTTAATGCACTTTTTTTTCTAACCAATTTCACTAACCTCCTTAGTCTTCAGAAATCCAACTTCTTAATAATTTTGCAAAATCTTCTGGTTTTTCTTGTGCATATTTCTCTAATTGTTTTCTACGTTTTGTATCATCTGAATCGTCATTCATTACCATCGCAGGTACTTCTTCAGAAATGACTGTTTCTTCCTCCACTTCTTCTTCCGTTACCTTTTTACGTTTGCGTAATAATAGTATTAATACAATGATTATCACGACTAATAATGCTAGAGCAATGTATACATATATTGGAATGGTAGTAGTAACTACATTTTCTGTCGTATTGTCTACACCATTAAACGGTTGGAACACAATAGATACGTTCTCACCTGGCACAACATTTCCATAGGACTTATCGATTGTTGTCTGGATAATGGAGTCCAAGATCGATGCGACACTTTCTTCTACTGCAACTTGTTCAGCTGGCGCCAATTGTTCAACTTCACCATTTTCGCCAGTTCTTGTATTGTCAATAGCCACTTGAATTCCTAAATCTCTAATTTTATATGGACTTTCTACAATATCTCTCTGAATTCTATTAAATTCATTATTAACAGATTCTTTCACCATTTCATAATCGCCGACGTTACCATCTAATCCCGCTGGATAATTCGGAGTGTCGCCTTCCTCCGTACCAACAGCACCATTCTCGGGCTGTGCACCTGTAAAAGATTCTGTTATTGTTTCAATACTTACAGGTAATGTATCTGTTTCTTCATTTACAGGTTCGACTAATTGTTCGACTCGTTGTTCTTGTGTAAAGTCAATATCTGCAGTCGCGGATATTGCCACTTTATCCATTCCAATCATCATACCAAGCATTCGTTGCACTTGACGTTCAATATCTTGTTCAATATCTTGTTTTATTTGCTGTTGTGACGCAAAACTTTCAGAACTTGCTAAAGTATTTTCATCATTTAAGTCAAAATACTCAAAATTTTGGTTCATAATGACGATATTATCTGTAGAAAGGTTTGGTACAGATTTAGACACTAAATGATATAGTGCATTAATTTGATTTGGTTCGAATTGATACCCTGGCTGCGTTTGTATTACAATTGCCGCACTTGAATCCTGTTTTTGTTCACTAACAAACACAGGATCCTTTGGAATAGTCAAACTAACTTCAGCAGAATTGATTCCTTCAATTTGAGCAATTAGATTCGCTAACTCTGATTGCATTGCATCTAATTTCATTACATCAAATTCATTATCTGTCACACCCCAAGAACTATTTTCAGAGAAGAATGAGTAATCTATACTTCCACTTTTGGGAATTCCTTGTGAAGCTAAATCTACAAGTAATGATTGAGCTTGCGCTTCAGGCACTTGAATTGTTGTGCCTCCATTGATCAATTCATATTGGACACCTTTTGCATCCAATTCTGCTTTTATTTGTCCAACTTCTTGTATTGTTAAATCACTATATAATGGCACGAAATTTTTGTTGCTTGCAAATATACTTATACCAATGATTAAAATCAGAATAATACCTAGTGAACCAAATATTGTACCTTTTTGAAGTTTCGAAAGTGACTGGTACTTTTCTTTTGAAACACGTATGTACTTTTTTATTGTCTCATTCATTTTTTGCCCCCAAAACTAATTACTCAGACGTTATTAAACTTGCATTCGCATTACTTCATTGTAAGCATCTATTACTTTCTTTTGCACCTGTACACCTGTTTGTAAAAGTATACTTGCCTTTTGTGCAGTGATCATTACATCATGTAAATCATCAATTTGACCATTTGCTAATGCTGTCGTTTTTTTATCAGATTCTAACTGTGCATTATTTAATGACTCTATTGCATTTTGCAAATTAGATGCGAATTCTTTTTGTGCCTCTCCGACTGTAATATTGTTTTGAACAGTATGATTATCCATACCATTAATATGTTGGGAATTAAGGAAATGTATGTTCATTTTGTATCCTCCATAACACTAAATTTATTTACCAATTTCTAAAGCTTTAAGCAACATCGATTTTGTTGCGTTAAGTGATGTTACATTTGCTTCATATGAACGAGTTGCACTCATTAAATCAACCATCTCTTTTAAAGGATCGACATTAGGCAATTCGACATAGCCATTTTCATTCGCATCTGGATGATTAGGGTTATATACTAATTTAAAAGGTTCGGTCTCATCCTCTACTATTTCAGACACGATTACTCCCTCACCACGAGAATTGCTATTGCGTGTTTGTCTATTAAGTACAGAAGAGAACCCTGTGTCTTTTGATTCAAATACTGTCATTTTTCTTCGGTACGGTTCGTATTCCCCATCCTCATTGATTGTCGCTCTCGTTGTATCGACATTAGCTATATTAGATGAAATGGTGTCCATTCTTAATCGTTGTGCAGTTAAGCCACTTGAACTTACATTTATTGCATTAAATATCGACATCTTTAATTACCTCCTCTAATAACAGTGTTCAAGCTATTAAATTTACCATTTATGCGATCAATTAATGCCTGGTAATAGATTTGGTTTTTTGCTAATTCTGTCATTTCTTTGTCAATATCTACATTATTTCCGTTATGGTTATACGTTGTTGTATCATTTGTCACAATACTGTATGAACTTGAATTGTTATTACCAAAAGAATTATGTTTCTCATTCGTTCTAGTTGCTTGGAATTGTCTATCTAGTTCCGTATGTAATGCATCTTTAAAAACAACCTCTTTACTT
>JAJUGF010000080.1 GCA_029268495.1 Gracilibacillus sp. | reverse complement strand
TAAAAGCATTTATCACAGAAACACAAAAGTATGTAAATGGTGTAGCTAAAGTACAATTGTATAAAGGGCAAGCATTTGTCATTGGTCGTAAATCTGATAATTCATTATATGATTTCAATCTTGCGACATACAACAAAGGTGATGAATTCGATCATGAAGCAGCACTTGGATTCATTAAGTTATGGGGATTACCAACAAAAGTACATTCTACTGTAAATAATGTACATGCAGATAAAGCGAAGATTATGGAGAAAACAAAAATAGATATGAAGGAAGCAGTGAAACAATGAAATTATGGGGCGGACGATTTACAAAGCCAACAAATGAATTAGTCGATGAATATACAGCATCGATTCGCTTTGATCAAAAGCTGGCACAATATGATATCCAAGGAAGCTTAGCACATGTTACGATGTTGGCTAAATGCAATATTATTCCACATGAAGATGCGGAAACGATAAAAAAAGGATTGAAAATTGTAGCAGATAAGATTACTGCAGGTGAAGCGGAATTAACAGAAGCAAATGAAGATATTCATATGAATGTGGAAAAACTGTTAATCGATGAAATTGGAGCTGTTGGTGGTAAATTGCACACAGGTAGAAGTAGAAATGATCAAGTAGCATTGGATATGCGCTTATACTTGCGTGATGCAATTGTCACAATAGTTGAATTGTTATCCAATTTACAAACATCGTTGATAGAACAAGCAAATGCGAACTTGGAGACGATTTTACCAGGTTATACACATTTGCAACGTGCTCAACCAGTGTTGTTCGCCCATCATATGATGGCATATGTTTCGATGTTTGAGCGCGATATTGAAAGACTAAAAGGGAGCTTTCCACGTGTGAATCGCTCCCCACTTGGTGCAGGAGCACTTGCTGGTACGACATTCCCGATTGATCGTCACTTTGTTGCAGAACAGCTGAATTTTGACGGAATTGTCGAAAATAGTTTGGATGCAGTAAGTGATCGTGACTTTGTTGTAGAGTTTTTAGCAAATGCATCTTTAATAATTATGCATTTATCTCGATTGAGTGAAGAATTAGTACAGTGGTCTAGTGCGGAATTCAAATTTGTTGAATTAGATGATGCGTTCTGTACAGGAAGTAGCATGATGCCTCAAAAGAAAAATCCAGATGTCGCAGAATTAGTTCGTGGGAAATCTGGTAGAGTGTATGGTCATTTAATAGGGATGTTAACAACATTAAAAGGCCTCCCAATTGCATATAATAAAGATATGCAAGAAGACAAAGAGGGTATGTTTGATACTGTAGAAACATTAAAAGGTGCACTTGCATTATTTGCTCCAATGATCTCGACAATGGAAGTGAAGAAAGAGAATATGTATGCAGCAGTTGCAGAGGATTTCTCTAATGCAACAGACCTAGCAGATTATCTTGTTAATAAAGAATTGCCATTCAGAGAGGCACATGCAGTTGTGGGACAAGCCGTGTTATATTGTATTCAATCAAATAAATTTTTGCTTGATCTAACGATGGAAGAATTCAAACAATTTTCTGAGTTAATTGATGAAGATATTTATCATGTATTAAAGCCAGAAACTGTAGTGAATGCAAGAGATGTAGCAGGTGGCACTGCTAAAGGTAGAGTACAAGAACAAATTAGTTTTGCTAATCAACGTCTAAATGATACGAAGGAATGGGTATCCACATTTGCTGAAAAAGTAAATGTATGGATGAAATAGTAAGAAAAAACTAAGTCTCTGCCATAAGCAGTTGACTTAGTTTTTTTGTGATTTGAGATTTAGTTTTTCTAAGTATAGTGGCGATACATAGTAGACCAGTATAACGTATCAAATTCCGACGCCAATGTTTTTAACTAAGGAAGTGTTACATTACATTTAGTATAATCTTGATTAATTTATACATAGTAAAGTTAGCGCAACTCGTATATTGAGATTAAATAAATGTATTTTTATAATATTTAGTGCATAATTATAAATATTATAGTATAATTATAAAAACTGAACTTGAGGATTTTTATATAGATAAGGGATGTAATACAAGGAGGAGAGTTTATGCAAAGACCAACAAGCTATCTTGTTTTAAATACAGGGGATGTATTAGAGGGGAAATGGTTAAGTAAACCATCTAAAGTAGAAGGAGAATTAGTTTTTAATACTGCGATGACGGGCTATCAAGAAGTGATGACAGATCCTTCCTATGCAGGACAAATCGTGACAATGACATATCCGCTAATCGGGAATTATGGATGGAATCGTATTGATTACGAAAGTATCAAACCATCATTAGCAGGATTTATTGTATCCACACCTAGTGAAAATCCAGAGCATTATGAGAGTACACATACATTAATAGAAATGCTAGAGAAATACGATATTCCTGCATTATCTCATATTGATACACGTGCTCTTACGAAGATTATTCGTGAACACGGCGAAGTATATGGAAAGATTACAGATAATCCAGAGGACACACCTTTAGTAAACGAAGTAAATCCATCTATTGTAGCAGAGGTATCTGTAAAGGAAAAAGTAGTATACAAAACAAACCGTCCATCTGCTGTTCCAACACCACAAGTTGTTGTCATGGACTTTGGTTACAAACATTCGATTGCACATTCACTTGTAGAACTTGGCTGTGATGTGACAGTAGTTCCATATAATACGAGTTATTTAGAAATACAGTCGATGGATCCAGATGGGGTTTTATTATCCAATGGCCCTGGAGACCCGAAGGCACTAAAGAAACAATTACATGATATCAAACAAATAGCAGAACATTTTCCGACAATGGGAATTTGTTTAGGTCATCAATTGATTGCGTTAGCGTATGGCGCGGAAACTAAACGTTTGCCATATGGCCATCGTGGTAGCAATCATCCTGTCAAAGACTTACAAACTGGAAAAGTCATGATTACATCACAGAATCATGGATATGTCGTTGATTATGATTCGGTTAATAATGATCATTTTTATGTATCACATATTAATGTAAATGATAAATCAGTTGAAGGATTAAAACATAAAAGTAAACCTTTAATGTCTGTTCAATTTCATCCAGAAGCACATCCTGGACCAATTGACACACATCATATATTTGTAGATTTTGTTCAAGCATTCATCACTAAGGGAGAGAAACTGCATGCCTAAGTTAGATAATATAAAGAAAGTACTCGTAATCGGTTCAGGTCCAATCGTTATTGGGCAAGCAGCTGAATTCGATTATGCAGGAACACAAGCGTGTCTTGCACTAAAAGAAGAAGGGGTAGAAGTAATATTAGTAAATAACAACCCCGCTACGATTATGACAGATGAAAATATTGCAGATAAAGTATATCTTGAACCATTAACATGTGAATCTATTACAAAAATTATAGAGTTAGAGAAGCCTGATGGTATTTTGCCTACTTTAGGTGGGCAAACAGGTTTAAATATGGCGGTGTTATTAGATGAAGCGGGTGTGTTAGCGAAGCATAACGTAACATTACTCGGTACACCTTTAGAAACGATCCAAAAGGGAGAAGATAGAGAAATCTTCAAATCGATGATGAAAGAGATAGGCGAACCAATTGCAGAGAGTTTGTCTACAAGTTCAGTGGAGGAAGCGGTTGGTTTTGCTAATCAAGTAGGGTTTCCAATGATTGTTCGTCCTGCATATACGTTAGGTGGTGCAGGTGGTGGAATTGCAGATGATGAAACACAATTACGCCAAATTGTAAAAAATGGATTGCATTATAGTCCAATTAATCAAGTATTGATCGAGCAAAGTGTGAAAGGATGGAAGGAAATTGAATATGAAGTAATGCGTGATTCTAATGATACATGCATTATTGTTTGTAACATGGAGAACTTCGACCCTGTTGGTGTGCACACAGGAGACAGTATTGTTGTGGCACCATCACAAACATTAACAGATCGACAATACCAAATGCTGCGAACATCTTCTGTAAAAGTAATTCGTGAATTAGGTGTCATTGGTGGATGTAATATTCAATTTGCATTAAATCCAGAGAATGATGATTATATCATAATTGAAGTGAATCCTCGTGTAAGTAGATCAAGTGCACTTGCTAGTAAAGCAACAGGTTATCCAATTGCTAGAATTGCTGCAAAAGTTGCACTAGGTTATCACTTAGATGAAGTCATTAATCCAATTACAGGTGATACATATGCGAGTTTTGAACCATCCATTGATTACATTGCAGCAAAAATACCAAGATGGCCATTTGACAAATTTACACAAGCAGATAGGCTGTTAGGTACACAGATGAAAGCAACAGGTGAAGTCATGTCACTAGCTAGAAATTTTCCTGCAGCATTGAATAAAGCAATTCGTTCATTAGAGATTGGATTAGATTCCTTACATTTAGATGGTGTAGAGAAATATTCGAATGAACAATTAGAAGTAGCTTTAGATAAAGCGACAGATGAACGTATATTTATCGTGGCAGAAGCACTAAGACGAGATTATTCTGTTGACGAAATTCATCAAATCACAGAAATCAACAAATTTTTCCTATATGAATTAAACAGAATGATCGAAAAAGAGAAAGAATTAGCACAGAAGTCGTGGGATGAGCTTACTTCAGAAGACTTTAAAGATGTGAAGGCATTTGCTATCTCTAATAAAACAATTGCAAAACTATTTCATGTAACAGAAGAAGAAGTAATGGAGAAAGTACTGTCATTTAATTTAGCGCCATCTTACAAAATGGTAGATACTTGTGCGGCAGAGTTCTCTGCAGAAACGCCATATTTCTATAGTACTTGGAATGAACTAGATGAAGTGGAACCTTTACAAGGAAACAAACGAATGGTTGTATTAGGTTCAGGTCCGATACGAATCGGGCAAGGGGTAGAATTTGATTACTGTTCTGTACATGCAGCCAAATCACTACAAGAACAAGATATTGATGCAATTGTCATTAATAACAACCCAGAAACAGTAAGTACAGACTTTAATACGGCAGATCACCTATACTTTGAGCCATTGACAGTAGAAGATGTGTTGCATATCGTGAAAAAAGAGCAAGCGGACGGTGTACTAGTTCAATTCGGTGGGCAAACTGCCATCAATTTAGCTCAAGGATTAGCTCAAGCAGGTGTTGCGATATCAGGCACTAGATTACATGCAATTGATGCAGTAGAAGATAGAGATTTATTCTATCAATTATTGCAAAAGTTATCGATTCCACATATTCCAGGGGACACTGTCCTGTCATTGGATGATGCAATAGACACTGCCAATAGAATTGGTTATCCAATCTTATTGCGTCCTTCTTATGTGATTGGTGGGCAAGGAATGGTTATTTTACATCATGAAACACAATTAAAAGATTATTTGGTAAGTCTATTTGAAAAGCAATATGCAAATCGAATTTTCCCATTATTAATTGATAAGTATATTGAAGGATATGAAGTAGAGATTGATGCAATCTGTGATGGAGAAGATGTTTTAATTCCAGGAATCTTTGAACATGTAGAAAAAGCAGGTGTGCACTCAGGTGATAGTATAGCCATTTTCCCTGCTCCGAATTTAACAGAGATTCATAAACAAATAATTGAACAATATACAAAGCAAATTGCGAAAGAATTAGATATAAAAGGGATTATGAATATTCAATTTGTTTTAAGTCATGACAGAAAGACAGTATATGTACTTGAAGTGAATCCACGTGCTTCAAGAACAGTTCCGATTGCAAGTAAAGTAACAGGTGTGCCAATGGTAGATTTGGCAACACGTGTGCAAATGGGCGAACAATTAAAGGGTCAAAAATGGAAGTTAGGCTTGCATAAAGATGTCCCATATTATGCAGTGAAAATGCCGGTATTTTCTACAAATAAATTACCTGGTGTGGACCCATTATTAGGACCTGAAATGAAATCGACTGGAGAAGCTATCGGTATTGGTACAAGTGTAAATCAAGCAATGGCGAAAGCATTTGGTTGGAAAGAAAATAGTCTGAAACAATTAAAGGAGTCTGACAAAGTATTTTTATCTGTAACAAATGTGAATGAAGACTTCATAGATACGTTAAGAAAGTTGCATGTTGTCATTGAAACAGATGCACAAACCAAACAAATGCTAGACAATAAAATTGCGGTCGATCGAGTTGTTTCTTTAGAAGAAGCAGAATCAAGTTGCTTAGAAGAAGAATATGCACTTGTAGTAGATACAAATCGTACTGGAGAGCATGATGGACATGTCACATTAAGAGAAGCTTGTCTAAAGTCTGACACAACATGCTTTACATCCAATGAAACATTTGTTGCATATATTCAGGCAACACAAGAGCAGCTAGAATTACCTGTTGCGATACAGGCATATCAAAAAGACCAAAATATAAAGGAGGAAGCGATACGATGAGTTTTAAAGAACAATTAAAAGGCAGAGATTTATTAACTTTAGCAGATTATTCGAAAGCAGAAATTGGATATATTTTGGAATTAGCTGCTCAAATTAAAGAAAAAAAGAAAAACGGGGAAGTATATGAACCTTTAAAAGGTAAAACATTGGGCATGATATTTGAGAAATCTTCTACGCGTACGCGTGTTTCTTTCGAAGCTGGAATTTATCAACTTGGTGGAACAGGACTATTCCTAAGCTCAAATGACATCCAATTAGGGAGAGGGGAACCGATCTCTGATACTGCACAAGTGTTATCAGGATATTTAGATGGGATTATGATTCGTACATTTTCTCAAAAAGATGTAGAGGATTTAGCAGAGAATGCTTCCATTCCAGTGATTAATGGTTTAACTGATGATTATCACCCATGCCAAGTATTAGCAGATTTACAAACAATTAAAGAAGTAAAAGGCACATTAGAAGGATTAAAACTAACATACATTGGTGATGGGAATAATATGGCTCATTCTTTAATGATTGGTTGTGCAAAAATGGGGCTTGATGTTGCGATTGCTGCACCAAAAGGTTATCAACCGAATGAGAACATTACTGCATTAGCGAAGTCTTTTGCAGAAGGAACAGAAGTGTTGGTGACAGAAGATCCGATTGAGGCTGTAGCTAATGCGGATATTATCTATTCTGATGTGTGGGCAAGTATGGGGCAAGAAGCAGAACAAAAAGTACGTGAACAAGCATTTGCAAAATACCAAGTGAACAATGAATTATTTGCACATGCAAAATCTGATGCCATTTTTATGCACTGTTTACCAGCACATCGTGGAGAAGAAGTAACTGCAGATATCATAGACGGACCACAATCTGTTGTATTCCAAGAAGCAGAAAATCGTCTGCACGCACAAAAAGCACTAATGGTTGCTTTAATGGGTTAAAGCGAACGAAATAATAAATGAACGCCAACGAACGATTCCAATAAGGGTCGTTCGTTTTTACTGTGTGCTGAATATTTTCGCATATTTTCACTTGTTGCAGTTCATATTTCATTATTGCTATAATAAAGATTAATTGTGTAGAACATTTACACAATAGAACTGTAAAGGGTTGGTACCAAAATGACTAAACAACAAATGATGAATGATTTAGCTAAACTGATAGATAAGAACAACATTTTTATGGATGAATTACTTAAAAATCACACATACACAAAATTAGGTGGGAAAGCAGACTTTTTCGTTACACCGACAAAAGTGGAAGAAGTGCAAAAAATTGTTCAATATGCAAAAAAAGAGAAGTTACCCTTCACTTTATTAGGTAATGGATCGAATGTGATTGTAAGAGATGGTGGAATTAGAGGGATTGTATTAAATTTAAAACAATTCGATGGCATTAGAACTGAAGGTACAAAGTTGATTGCCCAAAGTGGTGCAAGAATTATTGATGCATCTCGTTATGCATTAGAGAAATGTTTGACAGGTCTAGAATTCGCTTGTGGAATTCCAGGTACTGTTGGTGGAGCATTATATATGAATGCTGGTGCATATGGTGGAGAAGTAAAGGATTGTTTAGAATCTGCTATTGTAGTTGATGAAGATGGAAATGTCCAAAAAGTGCTTGCAGAAGACCTGGATTTATCTTATCGAAAGAGTAATATAGCAGAAAAAAATTATATCGTGCTAGAAGCATGTTTTCAATTAGAGGACGGAGAATTTGATCAAATAAAAGCAACAATGGATGATTTAACATATAAGCGTGAATCAAAACAACCATTAGAATATCCGTCATGTGGAAGTGTGTTCAAACGTCCACCAGGATATTTCGCAGGTAAGTTAATCCAAGATAGCCATTTACAAGGAAAAGGTATTGGAGGAGCGGAAGTATCGACAAAACATGCAGGGTTTATTGTGAACAAAAGTAATGCAACAGCAACAGATTATATTGGTGTGATTGAAATGGTCCAAAAAGAAGTAAAAAGCCGATTTGATGTGGATTTAGAAAGAGAAGTACGTATATTAGGTGAAGATTAGAAATCAATTCTTTGCAATTACAAGTGATGTTGCTATATAATTTAATTAATTGAATAGATGAAATTCCTTTGGGGCAGGGTGTAATTCCCGACCGACGGTAAGAAAGTGACGTAACTTTTAAGTCCGTGACCTGGATCATGTGTACACATGTGAAAGTTGATTTGGTGCAAATCCAAAACCGACAGTGATAGTCTGGATGGGAAAAGGAATGGTTGGAGAGCATAGATCACAGTATTTATGTTTATTCGGGTACGACGAAGATGACGCGATATGACAATATGCGCGATTATTTTCTTTATTTGTGTTACCCATTACACCATTATATATATGCATATAAAGATGAACCCCCTAGGTATAATTGCTTAGGGGGTTTTACGTCTTTTTGTAAAAGGAATGATTGTATTCATAGATAGATAAGAATCATCTGAGAAATTAGGTGGAGTAAATGAAAACAAAAGAAGAATG
>JAJUGF010000079.1 GCA_029268495.1 Gracilibacillus sp. | reverse complement strand
TACAATATATGGAGATTCTTATGAAGTCACAGAAGCGGGGATAGAAAGGATCGGTAATAATGTTACGATAACATATGATGCCATCTGTTTTGATGGATGTGAAATCAATCAATTATCTCTTTATGGAAGTTGTTCGATTCATAATACGGTTCATGTATTGTTTGAAAATGAAAAAGAAACAAGGAAAGAAATATTAGAAATGGAGCCATCAATTGAAGCCAAATTTTATAGCTTCAATATTAATCCAGTGTACAATGAGTGTAAGATATCATTTATCTTTTTGCCTGGCTCACAATTTGACTTGTATTGGTTCACGTTTAAGGAGGCTGGAACATAAATAGTGTATTTCTCACTAAACACGCACGATGCCTTATTTATTGTTTCGCAATGTAAGGATGATACGGACTCCACACTAATTATTATCTGTGAAATGAATGATGAACATATATAGTGATTCGGCTCACAAACACATATAAAATATCAAAATTAACAAATAGAGCAACCTTCTAGTATGCATTCAATCCAAACGATTCGGTAAATAGATTTCGAGTCGTTTGGATTTTTCTGAGTTAAAGAATTCTACTATTCCAATCTCGTATTGATTTTTAAGAATGATTGTTTTATACTAACCTTAGTCTAACGGATAAACTTTCTGAGTAAGTGTTCACCTATTTTTTTGAGTAAAACAGAAACCGATTTCCTAATGTAGAGGTGATGATGTGAGTATTTCTATACCAACTAAAGGTGTATGGACAAATGAAGTTGCATTAAAATGGGAAGATGCATTTGTAAGCGGAAACGGAAGTCATGGAGTGATGGTTTATGGAGAGCCAGTGGAGGAGACGATTATAGTGAATCATTGTCGATTATACCTGCCGCAAGGTAATTCTTATACAGTTCCAGATATGGCTGATTATTTAGCTGAATTCCGAAAACAAATCAAAGACAGAGGCTATCGTAAAGCTTTGGAAATGTATTACAATGAAGCACAAGTAAGAGGATATGAAGGTTTAACTTTCAGTGACCCATCACATCCAGGAATGCATGTGCGGATCCTATCCAATGATCGTGAATATAAGAATTATCGTAGAACACTTAATTATGAGACAGGAGAGATACAGACTTGTAGTTTTATTAATAAAAAAGAAAGAATTTCGAAAGCGTTTACTTCTAGAGTAACTAATGAAATTGTCTATGCAATAAGTCCAGGTAAATATACGATTGAAATCACTAATTATACCAATGATAAGTTAAAACAGACATATACTTATTCTAAAAACACGATTCATATGAATGGTAAATATCGTCATAATGGTGGAGGATATGATGGTTTTGTCTACATCAATCATAGTACGAATGTAATGGTGAAAAAAGCAAACGTGTTTGAAGTAACAAGTGACGACATGATTTTGTTCCGAATGAAAGTAGTACCATATGAGAACGAAACAAAGCGAATAGTTGTGCATCAACAGCACCCTGAGGAGAAAACATATCACAGGTTATTAGAAGAACATGCTTCTGTACATCGTCAGTTGTTTAATCGTGTAACATTATCTTTAACGAATGATGAAAATAGAAAGCAGTCCATTACAGATATTGTGAAAGAAGCTAAGTTACAACAAATGATGACACCAACTTTAATTGAGAAAATGTATGATGCAGGTAGATATATGTATATATGTAGTGCAGGGGAACTAACACCTAATTTACAAGGAATTTGGACAGGAACATTTGAGCCAGCATGGAGTGGTGATTTTACTTTTGATACAAATGTTCAACTATCGATTGCATCTGCATTATCGAGTCATATAGAGGAAGGATTATTGGGATATTTTCGACTTCTAAAAGAATTGAATCCAGGTTTCAAAGAGAATGCACGCAAATACTATGGTGCGAATGGTATCGTATCATCCGCACACTCAAGTAATAGTGGAAGACATGTACATTGGAATCCAGATTGGCCATTACACATTTGGACATGTGGTGCTGGATGGTTAGCGCATTGGTATTTTGAATACTACCGATTTACAGATGATCGATTGTTTTTGCAAGAGGAAGCAGTTCCATTTCTAGAAGAAGTAGTGGCTTTTTATCAAGATTTCTTAATAGAAGATGATGACGGAATATATCGATTTACACCATCTTATTCTGCAGAGAATGGATCGGCAGATAATGCGACCCAAGATGTTGCTGTTGCGAAAGAAGTCTTGATGAATCTCATGAATGCATATGACATACTAGGTGAAAATTCAGAAAAACGAGCTCAATGTAAAAAGATGTTTAAAAAAATGCCCTCATACGCTATAAACGAGGACGGGGTATTAAAAGAGTGGATTGAACCAAATAAAGGGGAAAATTATAATCATAGACATTTTTCACATTTGTATCCTATTTTTCAAAGTAAGGAATTTAATGAAGTGATAAATCCTACAATGTGGAAAGCAGCAAGAAAAGCATTTGATAAGCGATTAGAAGCATGGTTGTTAAATGAAGAAGGAGACACATCGTCTACACATGGTAGAATGCACTCTGCATTGTGCGCAACACAATTTCATATGCCAGAACTAATTGAAGACATTTTTTGGTTACTTGTAAAAAATGATTGCTTTTATTCTTCTTTAATGATGTCACATTATAATCACCAAGAAGTATTTAATGTAGATGGAAATGGTGCTTTCCCACAAGTTATTCATGAGATGTTAGCAGATATAAGCAATGGTAGATTAACATTGTTAGGCTCCATTCCAAAAACGATGGAAAAAGGTAGAATTAAAGGCTTTCGTTTACCTGATGGAATGATTATACGCACACTTTCTTGGAATCTATCAGAGAACATCCTTTCAGTAGAAATGGAATGTACAAAAGCACAACAATTAGAATTATATTTTCCATTGTTCACTCAAACAAAAGAAAATAATCAATGTATTTCTTTAGAACCGAACACGGTGTATCGATATCAATTTGATTTAATCAAATAATCAGGGGGATGTTATTGTATGTATCATGATAAATTAGATGCTTTTCCAAAGGATTTTCTTTGGGGAGCAGCAAGTGCGGCCTATCAAATTGAAGGTGGATGGAACAGTGATGGCAAAGGACCTTCTATTTGGGATACATTCTCAAAAATACCTGGAAAAACATTTGAAGGTACGAATGGTGATGTTGCAGTAGATCATTATAATCGCTATCAAGAAGATGTTCAATTAATGGCAAGAATGGGATTGAAAGCATATCGCTTCTCCGTTGCCTGGAGTAGAGTAATACCAGACGGAAATGGAGAAGTGAATGAGGAAGGACTCCAATTTTATGAGAATTTAATTGACGAATTAAAAAAACATGAAATTGAACCTGTCTTAACATTATATCACTGGGATATTCCACAAGCATTGCAGGATGAGTACAAAGGTTGGGAATCGAGACAAGTGATTGAGGATTTTAATCGATATGCTTCTGTTTTATTTGAACGTTTTAAAGACAAAGTAAAATATTGGGTTAGCTTAAATGAACAGAATGTCTTTACAGCGTTAGGATATAGATGGGAAGCACATCCACCTAATATTTCTGATGTGAAAAGAATGTTTCAAGCGAATCATATTATTAACCTAGCTAATGCGAAGGCAATCCAAAGTTTTAGAGAAATCGTGCCTAAAGGGATGATTGGTCCAAGTTTTGGGTATGGACCAATGTATAGTTTTGATTGTGAACCAAATAATGTACTCGCAGCATTAAATGGAGAAGAATTCCAAAATCATTGGTGGTTAGATGTATATGTGAATGGTAAATATCCTAAAGTAACATGGAAGCAGCTAGAACGATTAGATGTAGCGCCAACTTTGGAAGAGGGAGATATGACCTTATTACAATCAGTCAAGCCAGATTTTCTAGGTGTGAATTATTATCATGGTGGTACCGTGCGTGCAAATGAAATTGAATTCCCAGAACAAAAAGGAAATGAAAATTTAGATAAAGATTTCGTAGCAACAGATCCATATTTAATGCAACCGAAAGACGAGCAAGCACAAAGTCCAGAAAAAAGAATGTTTACAAATGTAAAGAATCCTCATTTGGAGACAACAAATTGGGGATGGGAGATTGACCCAATTGGGATTCGTATTGCTTTACGCCGATTACAAAATCGATATGATTTACCAATGATGGTGACAGAAAATGGATTAGGTGCGTATGACGATTTAACAGAAGATGGGCATGTAGAGGATGATTATCGAATTGAGTATTTAAAAGACCATATTGTAGAAATGCAAAAAGCAATAACAGATGGAGTAGATTTAATCGGTTATTGTGCGTGGTCATTTACGGATTTGCTTAGTTGGTTAAATGGGTATAAGAAACGATATGGCTTTGTTTATATCGACCGTGATGAGAAAGACGAAAAACAATTGGAAAGAATTCCAAAGAAGAGTTATTATTGGTATAAAGAAGTAATCGAATCAAATGGTGAGAAATTGTAGAATAAAAGTAATATTGTGAACGAAAGTGGGATAGTGGTGAAAAATATAAAAATTAAAGTCAGTCACAAATTATTAGCAATTTATATATTAGTTACCGCTATCCCTATATTGCTTGTAGGTGCTTATTTAAATTATAGTACAAGAGAGATTGTGTTAAAGAATGTCAGGAATGAAGTGGAAACAAGTGTCGATAAAATGGAGATGAGTTTACACAATATTTTTGATCGGGTAACAAACACTTCTGATTTAATCTATTTAAATGAAGAATTAAAAACAATTCTATCTACTGACTATAATGAAATTATTGATATTTATAACACCTACAATCAATATACTATTTTTAAAGAGATGATAAAGCATTATGACGAAATTGAGAATATTCAATTTTTTATGAATAAGAACATGATTACAGATTCCTATTTTATTCATGCAGACAATGTCATTAGAAATAATGATTGGTATAAAGAAGCAGTATCAAAAAGAGGGAAGATTTCATGGGTATATATGGAAGAACAATGGACAAAAAGAAATTATTTGGCCTTAACAAGAGCAGTATATGGAAATACAAATGAACTATTAGGTGTGTTAGCCATTTATATTGCACCAGATAGCTTGCAATCTGTGATTGAGGGAGAGTCGTATAATACCTTCATTACATTAGATAAGAAGTTGATTATTCACCATGAAAATCGACAATATATTGGATATGAGCCAAGTTTTCAGTCCATATTAGAAAGTAGCAAAGAGGATAGTTTTTTAATTGACACTGTATATAACGAGGAAGAAGTAACACTAAATATACATGAAATGGTTCCAGATAAATCATTAGATAATACGATTCAAATAACTACCATTATTCCAACAGAGGAAATCATGCAAGAGCCAAATAAAGTATTTCAACAAGGCTTAGTTATTATTAGTTTTGTGTTAATTGTATCTGTACTATTAATAGGCATATTTATTCGCAGTTTCTCTAGTCGTATTCAGCAATTACGACAAACGATGTTTCAAGTTGCAAAAGGGAATTTTCAAATTAAAACAAAGGTGAAGGGTACAGATGAGATTAGTCAAGTGTTTGAAGATTTAGAGACAACATCTAAAAGTGTTCAAAAAATCATTGATGAAGTCTACATTCACAAGATTAAAGAAGAAACATGGAAACGTAAACAAAAAGAAATTGATTTTAAAATGTTAGCTAGTCAGATTAATCCACATTTTCTATATAATACGTTAGAAATGATTAGAATGAAAGCGTTAATAAATAAAGACCCAGAAGTCGCTAAAATTATCAAAATTCTTAGTAAAATGATGCGATCTGCATTAGAGAGAACAGATAAGCCTGTGTCAATTAAAGAAGAGATTCAATTAATTGAACACTATCTAGAGATACAAAAACTTAGATTTGGTGATCAAATAGAATATAGGTTAAATGTAGAAGAAAGTGTCTGCAGTTATCGAATATATCCATTATTAATCCAACCAATTGTTGAAAATGCGATTATTCACGGACTTGAACAAAAAGAAGAGCCTGGATATATCATTGTGTCAATGATAGAAGAAGACAGACAAATAGTTATAGAGGTCAAAGATAATGGAATAGGTATGTCTAAAGAGACATTGCAAGAAGTGAATCAGAAAATAAATGATGTAGACTATCAATCAAATGGAAATAGAATCGGGTTACACAATGTTCAACAGAGATTACGGCTTCTATATGGAGAAGAATATTATATTCATATTGAAAGTATTCAAGGACTTGGAACAACGATGACAATAAATATTCCAAAAAATACAATGTAGAGATAGATTAGGAGGAATATTATGTTGAAAGTAATGTTTGTCGATGATGAACCAATTATTCGCGAAGGACTTTGTTCCATAATCAATTGGGAAGATTACGGCTTTCAAGTTGTAGGAACAGCGAAAAACGGTAAAGAAGGATTGGAAAGAATATTGGAATACCATCCAGATCTTGTTTTTGTCGATATCCAAATGCCTGGATTAAATGGTATTGATATGGTGAAAAAAGTGAAGGAATGGAAATACAATACAAAATTTGTTGTTTTATCTGGTTATTCTAATTTTACATATGCACAACAATCGATTCGACTTGGGATAGAGTCATATTTATTAAAGCCAGTAGATGAGGATGAATTAATCCCACTCCTACAATCCATTAAAAGTAATTTATTAAAAGAAAAAAGATTGTCTACGCAACTCCATCAATATGAACAGTTAAAAGAACAACAAGAATGGATAGAAATTTTACACGGTAAAAGAAATGCGTTATATGACCAAAACAGTATGTCTAATTATTTTGTTTGTAGCATTACATGCGAACAACCAATAGATTGGGAAAACATACAATTATATATTAATAAATACTTTCATGCGAATGTGACACCATTGTGGATGGAGCAATTTGTCATTTGTGTATGCACATTCACAGAAGTAGAGGATGTCTATCGTACAGTAGAAGAAATAAAAAAATATTTTTACACACTACATAAGATTTCGTGCAATATTCAATTAATTGATGAACTCGTATCCATGGACATGCTTAGTAATGTATTTCAACAATTATTAGAATTACAGAAATATAGTTTTACATTTTCGTATAATACGATTATTACGCCAAAAGTATGCAAAGAAAGAAAGGATACGACAATATTAACAGATACATTTGCAACTCAATTGGTCAGTGCAATGGAATTCAATAATTTAGATCAGATATCTGTCTATATGAATGATATTCAAATGTATTATGAAAATAATTTATACAAAGAAGAAAGGTTGAAAGCAGATTGGTTAGATTTCGTGAAAATCGTTTTGTATAAATTACAACATAATCATCCAAGTATTCCGCTTCCTTCAAATGATCAATTGGTTGACATGATATATAAAGCGGTTAAACTGGAAGCTATGTTAGCTGAGTCCAACTCAATGATAATCAAATTTACAAAAGAAATAAATGGTTTTATGAGTAATGCAGAAAATTCTATTGAACAAATTACTAAATATATTGATCAATATTATTTCAAAGATTTGAATTTAAAAGTCATTGCGGAATTGTTTAATTACAACAGTTCTTATTTAGGGAAAAAGTTTAAAGCATATACTGGGGATTATTTTCATGTCTATCTTGATAAAGTTAGACTTTCCCATGCGAAAAAGCTATTAAAGCAACCACATATCAAAGTATATCAAGTAAGTGAAAAAGTAGGGTATTCCAATATTGATTATTTCTATCGGAAATTTAAAAAGTATGTCGGTATAAGCCCAAAAGAATTTCAAAAACAAACAACACTAAAGTAATGACAAACAACGGGGGAATGTTCGATGTCAAAAGGATTAACAGACAGACCACTTTATATTGCGATTCAGTATGTGTATTATTTTATGATGACAAATATTTATTTTATGTTAGCAAATAGTTTATTTTTACTTGTATTTGTCTTATTTGAATTAACTCTAGCCAATATGCTTGTATTCTATTTTGCTCTTATTCCATGTGGTCCGGCATTAGCTGCTGTTCTAGCTACAATGGGGAAGTTAACAAGAGAAAAGGAAATCCAACCAACAAGAGATTTTTGGCGTTATTACAGGAAGAATTTTGTTATCTCAATGAAGTATTGGCTAGTTAAATGGACAATTCTTGCATTACTACTTATTGATATGCAGTATACGTCGATCCATATGGATTGGTTAACACCGATACTAATCATTCTACTCGCTTTATTTTTACTAATTATGTTGTACGCTTTTCCGATACTAACTCGTTTTGAAGTGAAAATTAAAAATTTGTGGATTGTTTCGATTTATGCAAATGTTAAATTTTTCAAAACGACAATTCTTAATATATCTACATTTGTTTCTTTATTTATCATTTACTTATTCGCACCAAGCATTACGATGTGGTTCTGCATAAGTATTGCATCCTTTTTTATCATGTTTAATATGAAAAAACCATTTGAACATTTAGAGCAAGAGTTATCTACTGATGGAAAAAGGGGTTCCTAATCATGAAATTAAAACCAATTATTTTTATCGCTCTCTTTATTATTGCACTTAGTGTGACTTTATTTATTATTACAAATAGTAAAGAGTCAGATGAAGAAGTAACAACAGAGCAAATTGTAGAAGATTTTGATCAACTTTCGAACATTCAAGTAAGAGCAAATGAAAATGTCCAATTAGAGAAGAAAGAAAATACTTGGAAAGTGAAAGAAGTGGAACGAGAGCAAGATGATGAGAAAGTACAATATTTTATAGAAGCAATGCAGCATCTAACAGGCGAAAAAACAACCATTGACAAAAAATTAGTAAACTTAGATTTTCCTAAAGTGACGGTTGTATTTACTGATAATGAGAACAAAATGCAGCGTGTATCTGTTGGACAAATGGATGCAACAGCTAGCAAAT
>JAJUGF010000078.1 GCA_029268495.1 Gracilibacillus sp. | reverse complement strand
ACAAATCAAAAACAAAGAAAAAGCAATGAAAGTATTACGTGCGCGTATTTATGACAAATTCCAACAAGAAGCGCAAGCAGAATATGACCAAACAAGAAAATCAGCTGTTGGAACAGGAGATCGTTCGGAACGTATTCGCACATATAATTTCCCACAAAACCGTGTAACAGATCACCGAATTGGCTTGACCATCCAGAAGCTAGATCAAATCTTGGAAGGTAAGCTAGCAGAAGTAATTGATGCACTGATTATCGAAGAACAAACAAAGAAAATGGAACAAATCGGGGAATAATGATGACAATTTATGAAGCTCTTAAGTGGGCTTCTTCTTTTTTAGAAGAAGCAGGTAGAGAACATCGGATTGCAGAAATTTTATTGTTACATGAATTAAATTGGAACAAGACAAAGCTTCTTACAAGCTTAAGGGAAGAACTTGACGAACAAATCTTTCAATCGTTTCAAGAAAAAGTGAAGCGACATGCAGAGACGGGCGTTCCTGTCCAACATTTGACGGGAATCGAGTATTTCTATGGCAGAGAATTCTGTGTAAATAACCATGTGCTTATCCCGAGACAAGAGACAGAAGAATTAGTGCAGTACGCAATAGAAGCAGCTCAAAGTAAAGAAAAGCCGATTATTGCAGATATAGGTACAGGTAGTGGTGTCATTGCGATAACGATTGCAAAAGAATTGGAGCAATGTCATGTACATGCAGTGGATGTATCTCCAGAAGCTTTAACTGTAGCAAAGGAAAATGCCCGTATCCATCAAGCGCCAGTGACTTTTTATCAGGGGAGCTTTTTAGAACCATTACAAAAAAATGAAATAGTCGTAGATATTCTTGTATCCAATCCCCCATATATTCCATATGAAGACAAAGAAACATTATCAGATACAGTGATAAACTTTGACCCTGCACTTGCATTATTTGCAGACCATCATGGATTAGCGGCATACGAAGAAATTGTTTTGCAGTCAAAAGATGTGTTAGCAGAGGATGGATGGATTCTTTTTGAGATAGGTCATCAACAAGGTGAAGCTGTCGCACAGTTATTGAAGCACCATTTTCCTCAAAGTGATGTGAAGATAATCAAAGATATCAATAAAAAAGACAGAATCGTGTGGATGAAAAATTATCCACAAAAATAAGATTACTAGTTTAAAAGCTTTTGAAATTGTCCACACTGTGACTAGCGAAGATTACAGGAGGGTGTACAATGAAAAAGCTTATTTTATTTCTAGGACTTATTTTTCTTATTATTGGTTTTTTTCCACAAAAGGTAACAAGCGAATTATCAATGGATGTACAGGTAATCCCTGATGAGGCGATTCGATTACGGATTTTAGCAAATAGTGATACGGAAGAAGATCAAACATTAAAACACCAAGTGCGTGATGCGATAAATGAAGAAGTAACGAAATGGGTCGAAAAGATGGATCAAATAGAAGATGCAAGAGCACTGATTGCATCAAGGGTGGATGTACTCGAACAAATTGTGGATAACGTGTTAGTAGAAAACCAATCGGATTATACATATACAGTAGAATACAATAAAAATGTCACATTTCCAGCAAAACTCTATGGAAACTACTTATATCCAGAAGGGGAATATGAAGCAATTCTTGTGACATTAGGCGAAGGAGATGGCTCAAATTGGTGGTGTGTGGTCTTCCCACCATTATGTTTCCTAGATTTCTCCTTTGGAACAACCGTAGATGAAGAAGAGAAAGAAGCGGATGAACAAGAAGAAGTAGAGGAGGAGGAAGAAGAAGTAACATACACATTCTTTCTTGTAGAATGGTTTAAATCATGGATTTGAAAAAAATCGTACTAAATCTATCATTTGTTTCATAGAATATACTATATATTCTTTTTGATGAGGTGATAGATTTGCAAGTAGCAGCAACAAATAAGATAACGATGGAACAATTTCAAGCATTCTTTGGTCAAGAAATTGGGTTAACAGATGATATACAGATGAAGCAATTTGGTTATTTTGTATATGACAACAAAGTACCTGTTGCATTCTTTTCTTTATTTCCTGTGGACAAAAATAGTTACTGGCTGCGTGCATTTGTGATGAAACAAGGAATGCCACTCACATTCCCGATGACACTCATTCAATTGGCAGAAGAATTAGTAAAAGAATATGGTGCGAATCAATTATTTATACATAGTAAGTCACAGTTAGTCACAGATTTAGTCAGTCAATTAGGTTATACACAGACAGATAGAGCACCGACAAATATGGAAAGTGGACAATGGTGGATAAGTATAAGATTACATCATGATGAATTCAGTAAAACATGTTGATAAATCACTAAGTTATTAACAAAATGAGTATAATTTGTGTATAAGTATGTGTATAAGTGTGTTTTTCGCCCTTGACACTTGTGGATAATAAATAAAAATCCCGAAATAAAAGGATTTACATATGTGGATAATGTGCATAAGTTGTGTATATGTGCTCAAATGCTTGCACAATGAACAAAATCTCTCCATAATAGAATACAGAAATCAAATAGTTGAGGGATTGAAAATGAAAACAACCATCTATCAAGCAAACGAAGAAGCACTACAAGAAGCGGCAGCACATCTTGTTGCAGGTGAATTAATCGCATTTCCTACAGAAACAGTTTACGGATTAGGTGCAGATGCGACAAATGAACAGGCAGTAAGAATGATTTATGAAGCAAAAGGACGACCATCAGACAATCCGCTGATTGTACATATGGATTCAAAAGAGCAAATTGCAAAATATGTAGAGGATATTCCGCAAATTGCTCACAAGTTAATCGATGCATTTATGCCAGGCCCATTTACGATTATTTTAAAAAGTAATGGAAAAATAGCACCAACTGTGACTGCAGGACTAAATACCGTTGCAATTAGAATTCCGAATCATCCAATCGCACGGAAATTTATCGAGACAGCAAAGAAACCAATTGCAGCTCCAAGTGCAAATTTATCAGGAAAACCAAGTCCAACGAAAGCGGCCCATGTCATTGAGGATTTACAATCACGCATTAAAGGAATCATTGATGGGGGAGCAACAGGTGTTGGAATTGAATCGACTGTAGTGGATGCTACAGGTCCTTTACCTGTTATTTTACGTCCAGGTGGTATTACGCAAGAACAAATTGAAGCGGTCGTAGGTCAAGTAGCAAACAAAAAGATTATAGAAAAAGACCAACCTAAATCACCAGGCATGAAATATAACCACTATGAACCTGAAGTACCTTTATATTTAATAAAAGGAAAAGTTGGATTTATTCAATCGCGCATTGATGAATTAACAAATGAGGGAAAACGTGTGGCTGTGATCGCAAGTGCAGAGTTAGCAGAACAAGTAGTAGCACCACAAGTGTATCGATGTGGTTCTGTCACAAATTTACCTGAAGTGGCAACACATTTATATGATGCATTGCGTCATTTTAAACAAAAAGATGTGGATATTATCCTTGCTGAATCCTTTACGACAGAAGGAATTGGTCAAGCAATCATGAATCGTCTGACGAAAGCCGCAACTGGCGAGATAAAGGAATAAATCTAACATATAACCCGCTATATGTGCATATGCATAAGAAGAAGCATGTCCACAAGTATAGGGGGTTTTTGATTTGACTTCATTGCCTTTAGGGGAATTTATGTCTATTTTAATGATGGCATTTGCATTATCGATGGATGCATTCTCAGTCGGATTAGGAATTGGGATGCAAGCAATTCGACTGAAACGAATCGCACTCATTGGATTAACTGTAGGGATTTTCCATATTTTGATGCCGTTTATTGGTATTTTACTTGGTTCCTATATATCTGTAAAAATTGAAGGCATTGCAATGATTGGTGCAGGACTATTGTTAATTGGTATTGGGATACAAATGATTATTCATACATTACATCAAAAAGACAATCAATTACTTGCACCTGTAGGACTCGGCTTGTTTGTTTTTGCATTTACGGTAAGTCTAGATAGCTTTTCGATTGGTTTATCTCTAGGTATGTCAGGAATTGCAACAGCACTTGCGATTAGTCTATTCGGAATCTTTAGTACTGTTTTTACATGGACGGCATTACTAATTGGCAGGAAAACACATCATTTACTTGGGACATATAGTGAAGTGATTGGTGGCGTCATATTGTGTGGATTAGGATTACTTGTTTTATTCTAATAATGGACAACTTTTCTATGCTATAATAGAGTAAATGGGTATTTTTTTCTAACATATTGGAGGAACAATTCAAAAATGAAATTATTATTTGTTTGTACAGGAAATACGTGCCGAAGTCCAATGGCAGAAGTAATCATGAAATCTAAAAGCACACATGAAGTGAAGTCTGCTGGAATAATGGCAGCGGATGGCTTTCCAGCATCTGAAGGGACTGCTGCGGTATTAAGAAATAAAGGATACGAGCAGAAGCACTTTTCGCAACAAGTGGACAACCATTTAGTCGACTGGGCAGATTTACTCCTAACAATGACAAAAGGACATCGTGATCTATTGAAACAACAATTTCCAAATGCATCAAGCAAAATTTTTACATTAAAAGAATATACAAATGAAGCATATGAAGAGACATGGCAACAACTAAAAGAGGCATATGCAAAATTAGAAGAACTAAAGTTAACTTCTAATTCAGAAGCACAAAAAGAATGGATGCTTAAGATTTATGAATTGGAAGAAGCAATTCAAGATACAGATATTAGTGATCCTTATGGTGCAGATATCACTGTATATGAACAAACTTATGACGAATTAGAGAAATATCTTGATAAATTAGTCAAAAAGTTGGACAATAGCAATAGATAATTTGTCATATACAGGAGGTACATAATGGAGAAAAGCAAGAAGGGATTAAGTCTACGAGTAAGATTGGTAATCTTTACGACGCTGCTAGCACTTATTACTTATACAACAAGTGGTGTGTTTATTTATGTCTTACAAGATGTAATCAAACCAATTTTAGGGGTATCAGAAGTTACGTTTGTATTGATTACACTATTTTTAGGGATATTTTGGTCAGGAGTTCTTGCATTTGTTGCCGCTGGTTTAATAACTAAACCGTTAATTAAGTTAAAAAATGTGGCGCAAAGTGTAGCAGAAGGAAATTTAAATCAAGAAATCGAGACACCAAGGTCAAAAGGTGATGAGATTAGTGAGCTAACCATCGCTTTTCAAAAAATGGTGGAGCAATTGAAAGCGGTATTAGTCGGGATTGACAAGCATGCAGATGAAACGACACACTCCGTACATACTATGAAAGAAGCGGTAGTAAAATCGAAGCAGCAAATAGATGCATTAGAAGATACAATAGGTCAAATTTCACAAGGTGCAGAAGAAACATCTGAAGCCATTCAACAAACAGCAGAATCGATTGATACATCGTCACAATTTGCTACACAAGTAGACGCGAAAGCGAATGAATCAAAAACAAAATCGAATGATATGGTTCGCCAATTAGAGGAATCGAATCAAGTGATTAATGGGTTAGTGGATGGTATTGCTCAAATCGCTAAAAACCAAGAAAATGCATTAAATGATGTCAATCGCTTGTCACAAAAAGCAAAAGAAGTGGAAAATGTCATTTCACTTGTTGGAAACATTAGTGAGCAAACAAACTTACTTGCATTGAATGCATCGATTGAGGCATCTAGAGCTGGAGAAGAAGGAAAAGGATTTGCTGTAGTTGCAGAAGAAGTAAGAAAATTAGCAGACCAAAGTTCACAAGCAGTGCAAAGTATTTCTGATTTAATAAAAGCGATGCAACAAGATGTCGAACTTGTTGTTGGTAATATTAATACACAAGTAACAAAGACCCAAGAAGAAGTGCAAAAAGGTAAGGAAACGACGACTGTCATTACAAATATGGCGGATTCTGTCCATGTCGTAGCAGATGTAATTGGTGAAATTTCCTCTTTAGTTGACCAACAAGTAAAAGAAATTGAATCAACACAAGCAAAATCACAAAATGTGGCGGCAATTGCTGAAGAAACATCAGCTGGTGCTGAAGAAATTCTAGCAACGATTGAAGAACAGGCGAATTTTGCCGAGAATTTAGAAAATTTAGCAATTAATTTAGAAAATCAATCGCAAAACTTGAAAAAACAAATCGCACAATTTAAGCTTAACTAAACAATACTTTTTTTCGTAAAGGAGATCATCAAATAATGAAAGTTATTTTAGCTTCAGATCATGGTGGTATAAATTTATCCAAAGAAATTGCATCACTATTAGAAGAATTGCAAGTAGAGTATGAAGATATTGGTTGTAATTGTGCAGATTCTGTCGATTATCCTGATTACGGAATTCCAGCAGCAGAGCGCGTAGCAAATGGAGAATTTGATCGCGGTATTTTAATTTGCGGGACAGGAATCGGAATGAGTATTGCAGCAAACAAGGTAAAAGGCATTCGTGCAGCGCTTGTACATGACCTTTTCAGCGCGAAGGCGACTCGTGAACATAATGATTCCAATATGATTACAATGGGTGAACGTGTGATTGGCCCAGGACTTGCGCGTGAAATTGTGCGTACATGGTTAGGTACGGAATTTGAAGGTGGTCGCCATCAGAATCGTATCGGAAAAGTAGCGGATTACGAAAATAAATAAGAAGTTCGTGCTAGGAAAGGGTGGCTCACATTGGAATTAGAACAATTAAAGCAAGATATGTCACAAATTGTAGATGAATGGATCAATCTCGGTATCCTTTCTGAGGAGCACATTTTTGTTGTAGGTTGTTCGACAAGTGAAGTAGCAGGAGAAAAAATCGGAACTGCAGGTAGCGAAGAGATAGCTGCGGTGATTTATAATGAACTTGTTCGTTTATCTGTAAAAACAGGTGTATCACTTGCTTTTCAATGTTGCGAGCACCTTAACAGGGCAATTGTTATCGAGAAAAGTGATCAGATTAAGCAGCTTGTAGAGGAAGTAGCGGTAATACCAGTACGAGAAGCTGGTGGATCTATGGCTGCATACGCGTATAAACAATTAAAAGAACCAATTGTTGTCGAATCAATTCAAGCAGATGCGGGAATCGATATCGGAGAAACAATGATTGGTATGCATTTAAAGCGTGTCGCTGTTCCGCTTCGTTTTGCCACGAAATATGCAGCAAATGCACGTGTGACAAATGCAAAAACAAGACCAAAATTAATCGGTGGACCAAGAGCAGTCTACGTTTAATGTAAATTGTAGGAATGTAAGGGAATATGCACCTGACTCATTATTTACGAATGAATGGTGCATATTTTTATTTTTTATTCGTAAAAAGTCTAGAATTTTTACGAACTACGTGTTATTTTATAAATACATGATTTAAACAACGAATGATTGCATGAAAAAACACCAAAATGGTTAAGGGGGAACAATAATGGAACATCTTAAAAATTTTGATCCAGCATTATACCAAGCAATGGAAGACGAAAGAAAGCGTCAGAATGATAAAATCGAATTAATTGCATCAGAAAACTTTGTTTCAGAAGCAGTAATGGAAGCACAAGGTTCTGTTTTGACGAACAAATATGCAGAAGGTTACCCAGGACGTCGTTACTATGGTGGATGTGAGCATGTCGATGTAGCGGAAGATTTAGCTCGTGACCGTGCGAAAGAACTATTCGGTGCAGAGTATGTCAATGTACAACCACACTCTGGAGCACAAGCAAATATGGCTGTATACTTCACAGTATTAGAGCCTGGCGATACAGTACTTGGTATGAACTTAAGTCATGGTGGTCACTTGACTCATGGTAGTCCTGTAAACTTCAGTGGTAAATTATTTAACTTTGTAGATTACGGTGTAGATGAAGAATCAGAACAAATTGATTATGATAAAGTTTTAGAAAAAGCGAAAGAAGTACAACCAAAATTAATTGTAGCTGGTGCGAGTGCGTATCCACGTCAAATTGACTTCGCGAAATTCCGCGAAATTGCTGATGAAGTTGGCGCATTACTTATGGTAGATATGGCTCATATTGCAGGTCTTGTTGCTGCAGGTCTTCATCCAGATCCAGTTCCACATGCACATTTTGTAACAACAACAACACACAAAACATTACGCGGGCCTCGTGGTGGAATGGTACTATGTAAAGAAGAATTTGGTCCAAAAATCGACAAAACTGTATTCCCTGGTATGCAAGGTGGTCCATTAATGCACGTCATCGCAGCAAAAGCGGTAGCATTAAAAGAAGCATTAGACCCATCTTTCAAAGAATATGGCCAAAATATCATCAAAAATGCAAAACGTTTTGCAGAAGTATTACAAGAAGAAGGAGTTCGTGTTGTTTCCGGTGGTACAGACAATCACTTATTACTTCTTGATGTGCGTGGTCTAAACTTAACTGGTAAAGATGCAGAGCATGCATTAGATGAAGTTGGAATTACAACAAATAAAAATACAATTCCATTCGATCCAGAAAGCCCATTTGTAACAAGTGGTGTACGTATCGGTACAGCAGCGGTCACTTCGCGTGGATTTGGCGAAGAAGAGATCGCAGAAGTAGCTCGCATTGTTGCATTCACATTGAAAAATCATGATAAAGAAGAAGCATTAGAAGAAGCGCGCGGACGTGTGCAAGCATTAACAGTAAAGTTCCCACTTTACCAACGTTAATTTAATTTTCTATGAAAACATCCCTTAGATAGGGGTGTTTTTTGTTTGGATTTTTTTTGGATTGTATGACGCAGGAATTCCGTGAGCGACGCAGGGAATATGGGAGCCACGCAGGAATTCCATGAGCGACGCAGGGAATATGAGAGCCACGCAGGAATTCCATTAATGACGCAGGGAATATAGGAGCCACGCAGGAATTCCATGAACGACGCAGGGAATACAGCAAACCACACATAGATTAATTAATAACCGACATTAATTATTTAATAAAAATCAGGTTATTAATTTCTTGATTAATGGAATCCCAGCGTCGCTCTGAGAATT
>JAJUGF010000077.1 GCA_029268495.1 Gracilibacillus sp. | reverse complement strand
TTCTGTCTCAGGTGTATAAGCCTCTGGTTCTTCTAATTCTAAGTGAACTCGTAACTCATGTTGTATTTCACTTAATGAAGTTTCATCTATAAAATAGTAAGATGCATTACCTAAATAATCACTTACACCGTCGAAGGTCAAGTTATCGATATTAGATGTTCTGAAGTTATGATATTTCTTCAAGAAATTCAACCCATCTTTGAATTTTAAGTTTGTTTCAATATTATCACTTAAGTCTGTAGCTAAATCATCAATTTTTGTAATAGTACTTACAGACGCCATTTCTTGAATAATTGCTTCAATTACTTGTTGTTGTCTTTCGTTACGTCCGATATCACCACGTGGGTCTTCTAGACGCATACGAGCATATGCTAATGCATATCTACCGTCTAATTCCATTTCACCTTCGTAAAACTCTAATTTCTCTGCTTTTCTATCATCACTATTTTGTTTAAAATCAAATGGAACGTCAACAGTGATTCCACCAAGTGTGTCTACAATATTCTTAAATCCATCAAAATTAACTGTAGCATAGTAATCTATTGGAATATTTAGTAGATTTTCCACAGTTTGGATAGTTAATTCTTTTCCACCCCATGCGAATGAATGATTAATTTTACTCATTCCTTCACCAGGAATATCCACATAACTATCACGCGGTATACTTAATAATTTTAATTTTTCATCATTCGGATTAAATGTCGCAACCATTAATGTATCGGAACGGCCATTCGTGCCGCCTGTAGTATAATCTTCTACACCCATTAGTAAAATACTGATAGGATCCTTGCTTATTGTTACAACTTCTTCACGTAAATCTGATTTCTCTCCACGATCTAATTCTTCATACGTCTTATTTGCGGCTTGGTATGCTTGAAAAGTAACATAAAACCCAATCCCGACGCCAACTAAGATAACTAAAAGAATAAGGCTGATAATCAACCGAAGTTTCTTTTTTTTCTTTTTCTTACGTATTGTTACGCGCTCCATGTACATTCCCCTTAATTTTGAATTGAATATGACCTTGTCTATTATAAATAATATCCCCTTATTTAGCAATGCGAATTCACAATTGTAATATTAGTGTAACCATGTTTCTACAATTTTTTTACACATTTATCAAATTAAAACCCAACCTTTCACTTCTAACTTTGGATAATAGTAGTGAAAGGAGGTGATACACATGGCACAAGCATTACGAACTGATTCACGTATGCAGTTAGTGTTCGACAATGGTGTAGATCCAATCAGTGGAAAACAAGTCTTCAAGACAAAGTCATTCAACAATGTAAAAACAAATGCAACTCCTGATCAGATTCTATTGATCGCACAAGCGTTAGCACCACTTCAACAATTACCATTATTTGAAGTGAAACGTAACGACACGGAAGTAATTACAGCAGACTAATGATGCTGTAAAAATTCTAGCAGACGGGAGGTGAATTTCATGAAGGTACTTGAGCTTAAATTCGAAAATGAAGAAGGAAAAGTGGTAACAGTGTCCCTTGATAGCCCAGTGGAACCTGTTGATGTTGTAGCAATTAATGCTGCAATGGATACAATCATTGCACAAAATGCATTCTTCTCAAGCGGTGGGGATTTAGTAGCAATCAAGAGTGCGCGTCTTGTAGAGCGTAATGTAGAGGATATCGAATTGTAAGAAAAAAAAGGAAGGGAGTTGCTATCACAGCGACTCCCTTCCAAACTATACACTTTTAAATAGAGAGGAGCTAGCGTTATGGAACAAACATGGATCGCACTCATCACAGATGTCGGGTTTCCTGTTGCTGTAACTTTTTATTTGTTACACCGTGTGGAAACAAAGCTCGACACATTAATTGAGTCCATTCTCGAGTTACCAGAGAAAATGCAAGCAAATTAAATTTAAAAACAAATAACCTTGTCTATTTTAATGAATAGATAAGGTTATTCGTTTGGTAAAATAAATAAAAAGAATTATTGACTAAAAATATTCTCCAGTATATAATACAAAAAAGGATATATTCTTTTATTTAAAATGAAAGCGATAACAATATGGGATAGAGGTGATGAATGAATCAGTAATCATATATATCAAGTTGTCTATTGTCTTAGTATTCATATAATAATTTAAAAATGAGGGTGGTAGAACGTGAAGAAACTATGGATGACGGTATTATTTATTTTATTTTTAATAGGCTGTAATTCTAATGATAATACAGAATCTGATTCATCTGAATCAAATGATACGGATGATTCTGAGTCAACTGAAAAGGTTGAAATTGAAGTGATGATGTTTGAAGGTGGATTCGGATCAGAGTGGGTAAAAGAGTCAGCAGAAGCTTATATGGAGTTACATGATAATGTAGAAGTGAAAGTGGTGGCAAGCCCTGATATTCATACACAACTTCAAACTAAATTTTTATCAAAAGATGTACCGGATTTGGTGAATCCAGGCCCTAGTTTTGACATACAAGGTGTTATTAATGAAGGAATGATTGAACCATTAGATGATGCATTAGCTGAAAGTGCATATGAAAGTGAAGAAACATGGTTAGATACTTTTGAACAAGGACAATTCAATTTGAAGAAAAATGGAGTAACATATGGTATTCCAACAATATTCTCTCCGGGATACATTTGGTGGTATGATCAAAAATTATTTGATGATAATGGTTGGAATCTCCCACAAACACAGGCAGATTTATATGCTTTGAAGGATGAAGCGGCGAAGCAAAATATTCCGTTGTTCGCAGTGCCAGGAATGCATCCAGGCTATTATTTCTATGGAATGTATATGCCATTAGTTGAAAGGATTGGAGGAAATGATGCAATATTAGATGCATTTAATCTAAAAGAAGGTGCATGGGAATCTGAAGCTTTTTTAGCAGCTGCAGAGGAATCACAAAAAATGCTGAATGAGGGATTGTTTCTTGATGGAACATTCGGCTTATCCCATACAGAAGCACAAACACTATTTTTTCAAAGGAAAGCATTATTTGTAATGGCAGGGTCTTGGCTTGAAGGAGAAATGCAAGATGTGATACCAGAAGATTTCGAGCTACGCGCATGGAATCAACCAGCTGTTGAAGGTGGAGACGGGGAACAATTAGCACCTATATCTACTGGGTGGGGCGGTGCTTGGTATGTACCAAGTGATGGTAAGAATAAGGAAGCTGCTATTGAGTTTCTGAAATATCTATCTAGTGAAAAAGAAGTAGAAAAAATGGTTGCATCGAAGGGACTAGCAAGTGTTGTAAAAAATACTGATGATGCGATTGAATCTGAAGCATTAAAAAGCGCATTAGAAGTATTACAAAATGCTGGAGGTTCATACGCACCAACTGCTATTAACGATTCTTATCCAGAATTAATTGGCAATATTATTAATGTGTATCAAAGTCTGATGCTCGGAGAAATAACACCAGAAGAGTTCGTGTCACAAGCTGAGCAATTTGCGACACAAATAAGAGAAGATGACAACGTAGAAAAAGTAACGTTTGAATAAAATAGAGTCATTTTAATAGAGGTTCAAGGAAACTTGAACCTCATTATTATGAAAAGGAGGTTATTTTTTTGAAGGGAACAAGTGAAAAGCTGTCCATATTCATTTTTTTACTACCAGCCGCTGTACTTTATCTATTATTTGTAATTTATCCATCAATTCAAGCATTATTAATGAGTCTATATAATTGGCGCGGGTTAGGAACAAAGACGTGGATAGGATTAGACAATTACAAAAGAATGATAGAAGATGAAATATTTATGCAAACGTTGAAAGTTACATTTAAATATATCTTCTTTCAAGTACCATTGGTTTTAATATTATCTATTTCTATTGCAATTACAATTTCACATTTTTTGAAAACAAAGTGGTTAAATATATATCGATCCATTACATTCTTTCCGTATATCTTACCAGGAGTTGCTATCGCGATGTTATGGTCAACTATCTTTAATCCTGTGAATGGCATGTTAAACGGATTACTTGATGTTATTGGTCTTGATTTTCTTATGACAGAGTGGTTAGGGAGAACTGAAACAGCTTTTGGTAGTGTAGTGTTTGTTAATTTATGGGCGATGACAGGTTTTTATAGCATCTTGATATTAGCCGCGATATTGAATATTCCACAAGATATATTGGAGGCAGCAGAAATTGATGGTGCAACGAATTTCAAGAAAAGTGTGTATATTACCATTCCATTACTAAAAGATATTATGCAAGTTGTTATTATCTTTACATTGATTAACACATTAAAGATATTTGAAATGCCACAACTACTTACAAGTGGAGGACCGAATCGATCCACACAACCGATCTCACTTTATATCTATGAACAGGCATTTACAAACTTTAACTTTGGTTATGCGTCAGCAATAGGAGTAATATTTTTAGTTCTAACTTTAATGGCCTCTATGCTTACGTTAAAAATCACAAGGAGAGGTGATTGAAATGAATCGTTCTATAAAATATTTAACCAGTCATATTTTTTTGATAATCCTATCAATTTTAATTATTGTTCCAGTTATTTGGGTGTTTATAAATTCAGTAAAAAATTCTGCAGATATATTACTTAAACCATTAGAATTTCCGACAACAATCACATTTGAAAATTATACAAATGCGTGGAATGAAGCGGGTCTTGGAACGGGATTTATTAATAGTATTATCGTGACGATGATTGCTGTTTCGTTAATTGTTATTATTTCTGCGATGGCTGCTTATGTACTTAGTAGAAAGAAGTTTAAATATAGAATTACTATTCAAAACATATTTTTAATAGGATTAATGTTACCAACGTTCTTAGCCATGGCACCATTGTTTCTATTAATGAATAGTTTGAATTTAGTCAATAGTATTCCAGGATTAATTCTTGTATATATTGCCTATTCTTTATCATTTACTATTTTTATGTTGATTGCTTTTTTTAATCAAATCCCAAAGTCATTAGAGGAAGCTGCAATTATAGATGGGTGTGGACCATATAAAGTGTTCTGGAAGGTAATGTTTCCATTAGCAAAGCCAGGGTTAATTTCTGCCGCTATCTTTAATTTTGTGGGGATATGGAATGAGTATATTTTAGCATTAATTTTGATTACGGATGATGCAACAAAAACATTACCAGTAAAATTAGCAAATATTATGATGGTACAGCAATACCATACGGATTGGGGAGCATTGTACGCTGGATTAGTATTGTCATTTATTCCAGTAACTATATTTTATTTAATCTTCCAAAAAAAGCTTATTGAAGGCTCAACTGCTGGATCAGTGAAAGGATAATCGAAAAACTAGAATTTGGAATAATTCATTGACCGGAATTATTCTTTATATTATAATTTTAAAAAGGATATTTTTTTCAGAAATGTGGTGAAAAGATGAAAGTATTGGTGTATAACGAAAAGGGTAATACAGAAGAAGTATCATTGGACCAGTTAACAACTATCGAATTAATGAATACAAGTGCATTACTATTGATAGGTAATGGAGAAGAAGAATTAAGTTATCCTATTATTTCGAAGTTGTGGAATTATGTAGAGAATGGTGGGGCGCTGTATGGAGAAAATATTTCTTTGTTGGATTTTCCCTCTTCTAGATTATTCGGATTCAAACAAGATTTTAAACCATTAAGAAGAACAAATGAGAAATTATATTTGGAAGCGAATATTGCGGAAGAACTAAAAGGGTACTTACTTGAATGGGAAGGCACTTATCAAAAGGGATACTGTATTAATAGTGAACCATTAGTATCTATAGGTGTATTTAAAGATACGCATAAATGTACTTCTCTTAATGAAATATTACTTCCAGCAATGACCCGACAAATGTTGGGAAAAGGATTGATTGTATATTCTGCTATTCCACTATTTAGTCAAATAACACATCTTGCATATCGACCAAATTGGTTATGGAACAAACTTATTTTACAACTATCCGACATATTAAAATGTTCCTTACCTCTAATCAAAAAAGAAATAAACAATAGCAATCGCGATATAGAAGCAGCAATTCATGCAACATACAACTGGTTTATGAATTCAGGAATTCTCCCACAGCTAGATGGTAAAGAGGGAGTGTATGAAAATGTCCATTCTGTATTTCGAGAAATTTCAAAAGATAGAAGACCAGATTGCCATGCACATACTGCATTAATGTTCTATTTATATGGAAAATATACAGAAAAGCAACACGCAATAGATTGTAGTATGAATGTCATGACATATTTAATGAAGGAAGGATATCAAGATACAGATCCTCATTCAGGGAGTTATGGTTTTTGGAAGTGGTTTCAATTCCCTTCACAGTATCCCGAAGATATGTTTACAGATGATAATGCTTGGGTTACTGTTACACTACTTTATCTATATAAGGAAACAGGCAATCAAATGTTTAAAGATAAAGGTTTATTAACAGCATATGCATTGCTTCGTACACAATTCGATTCAGGGTTACGACCTGAAAATTATAAAGGATCATTATTAAGAAAAGATAAAATTGAATATGAAAAAACTTTACGTGCAAGTATGAATCCACATTTTGAAAGTATTGCTCATGTTGCGTTCTTACTCGCATATCAAGTAACGAAAGATGAAGCATTTTTAAATGTATCTAAAAAGGGTACAGATTATCTATTAGATCATTTACAAGATATGAAATGGATGTACAGTAAAACATCTGCATTTACTAGATTCTCACTTGCATTGACTGGATTATATGCGTGCACCAAAGAAGAAAAGTATCAGGAGGCTTTGACGGATGTTATGGAGTATTTGTTAACACATCAACATCCTCTAGGGGGGATTGAAGAGGCTGATAATCCAGATCCAGAAAGATATGGATTAGAAGATACGGGAGTGTACATTTATAATAATGAAGGAATTGCAGACTTGTTGTATACAAATAATTTCCTACTTATGAATAGTTGGGAAGCATTCAAACATACCGGTAATGAGCGATATGAATGGATGTATAAACAATTAAAAGAATTTTTATTATATACACAGATTGAGAGTCCGTTGTCTTTGTATAATGGTGGTTGGATGCGAGCGTATGATTTAAACAACGAGGAATACTACGGAAATAATGGTGATACGGGATGGGGGCCATATTGCATGGAAAGTGGTTGGACCAATGCAATAATAGGTGTAGGATTATTACTCGAACAATTAGATAGTAGCCTATTTGATTAAATAATCTCGTAACAATGAAAGGGGAGAGGTACATGTCGCAAATCATTCCATACCAAAGCCTTGTCGTTTCTTGCCAAGCGTTGGAAGGTGAACCACTTCATGGGGCGGATATTATGGCGAAAATGTCCATTGCTGCATTACAAGGTGGTGCAAGCGGGATAAGGGCGAATGGTATTCGTGATATTCAAGCAATTAGAAATGTGGTTGAATTACCAATAATCGGGCTTTTGAAAAAACAGTATAAGAATAGTGAGATATTTATTACGCCTACAATAGAAGATGCGCTTGCAGTAAGTGAGGCAGGTGCAGATATAGTAGCAATTGATGCAACAAATCGTACTCGACCAGATGGATATACATTAAAAGATACGATTAATATCCTCAAAGATAAAGGTGTTGTCGTGATGGCAGATATTTCTACAGTGGAAGAAGGAGAGATTGCTGCTTTGTACGGAGCGGATTACATTTCGACAACATTATCTGGGTATACACCTTATAGTAGACAATTAGAATTACCTGATATAGAACTTGTTGAACAACTTAGCGAACGTTTAGATTGTCCTGTAGTAGCAGAAGGTAGGATAAGTTGTCCAGAGCAAGCAGTAGCTGCACTTCAAGCGGGTGCTCATTTTGTCGTAGTTGGTGGAGCTATTACGAGACCGCAACAGATTACGAAATCGTATATCCAAAAAATACGTGAACAAAAGAATAAATATGCGAGAAATGGGTAAAGCATCATGTATAAAATAGGCGTAGATGTCGGTGGAACCAATATTCGTGCAGCTATTGTAGATAATGAATGGAATATTATAGAAATAACAAGAACTCGCACACCTAATAGTTCTAAACAATTATTAGAAACAATCGTAAGTATGATTGAGAAGTATTTATTAACTAATAAATATCAATTTAGTACAATCGGAATTGGAATTTCTGGTATAATAAATCCAATAACAGGTATGGTAGTTGGTGCAGGAGATACGATGCCAGGATGGCTAGGTACAGATATACGCGCTTTTTTTAGAAATCGTTTTCCAATTCCAATCTATATTGACAATGATGTAAATGTAGCTGGTTTAGGTGAAATGTTAGTGCGGAAGAAGAATGGACTTGAAATGAATCGTTTTGTTTATTTGTCAATCGGCACTGGTTTAGGAGGTGCACTGATTAACGACGGTAAAGTAATAAGAGGAAAAGATGGCGGAGCAGGTGAATTTGGGCATTCTATATTATACCCAAATGGAATACAATGCGGTTGTGGGAAATTGGGTTGTGCTGAAAAATACATTTCGGGTACTGCATTACATCAATTAGCAAGAGAAATCGATGAAGAATGGGATTCTTATACACTTATTAAACAATATGAGCAAGGTCATTCTTTAGCTAAGAAGGCGGTTCGTTATTTTCTTTATAATCTTGCTATCATGATGTTAAATATCCAATCATTTTTTGATCCAGATCAAGTCGTGATTGGAGGAGGATTAGCATCCAGCTTTTATTCGATGAGCGATGATTTAAATCAAGCATTAAAAGATGTCGGGTTTCAAAGAAGTCAATGTTGGACAATAGCACATGATGGGGAGAATATTGGGGTAATTGGAGCGGCAAATCTCTCTTTATACTAACTATTTACCAAAGGAGGTAGAAGTAACTTGGATGTAAGACAGGATAGACCAAATGTGAAACTTTTAATACGGAGTCACATGAACTCATTCACAAAAACAGAAAAAAAAGTAGCAGATTATATTATGAATCATTTTAATGATTTGGTCTATTTATCTGTAACAGAATTCGCAGACCGTGCTGGCGTTGGAGAAACTACTGTATTG
>JAJUGF010000076.1 GCA_029268495.1 Gracilibacillus sp. | reverse complement strand
TGCTAGAGAATTGCACGATGGTACAGGAGAATTAGCAAACCAGACAGCGGATTTACCTGAACAAATGAAAGACGGCATAGATGAAATGATTGCTGAATATGATAAATCAGATTTCGAAGCACAATCATTTGTGTCAGATAACAATGAACAAATTGGAACAGTACAATTTGTTATTACTACAAAAGCATTGAACAAAGAAGAGTCAGATGAAGAAAAGCAAGAAATAGAAGAGGAAAAAGGTATTTGGGAAAGATTCTTAGATTTGTTTAGATAACAAATATGGCTATATTCTTGTGTTTAGATTGAAAAAATAAAGAATGAAAAAAATCCAAACGATTCGAAAGCATTTTACCGAATCGTTTGGATTTTGTGCGTGTTTAGAAGGAAAGTGAGATGTAATATTATCTAGCAATTTTAAGCTTCGATATGTGCTTGGCAACCGCTCCCGTTTGTCCGTTTCCCTTTTTGATACTCTACAATGAATATAATCATAAAATCATTGGCTTTATTCCATATTAATTATGATTTTGTCTCTAGATTATATATCAAAATAAGCTTCTATCTTTAATAAATCAAAATGCCAATACTCGAAAACATTGTAGAACTTCACTGAGCGTAGGCGCCCACTCCCACTCCTATGGAATCTTTTTTTCTGAAGATCCACTTTTCCAAGCGGTTTGTGCTGGGAAAAGTTAGCTGAAGAAAAAAATCCATGGAAAGGGGAGTGGGCAAGCCGAAGCGAGTCAAGCGCACACAAGTCCTTTCACAATTAGTCATTTGAGTGGTGACTTATTATTTCAAGTGATGCATTCCAGTTGCTACGTTTCTAACCGGGAGTTTCCGCTTTTGTATCACTCAGCTCCAACTCCCAGAAACTAGGCAACTTCATGAATCACTTATCAATAAGTCATCATCGATTCGCAAGCTCATCGTGATTCCTTTATTTCAAGTGATGCATTCCAGTTGCTACGTTTCTAACCGGGAGTTTCCGCTTTTGTTACTTTGTTATAAAATTTTCTGTGTAGTATGGTTTGTTTTCATCGTCGAAGGCTACTCCGACTGTGAGTTGTTTGAAATCATTGTGTAGGATATTCTTTCGATGACCACTTGAATTCATTAATCCTTCGTGGGCGAATATGCTACTTGTTTGACCAGATGCTAAATTTTCACCAGCTGTTCTATACGAGATACCATCATTTGTTAAACGGTCAAATGGGGATTCACCTCTTAAATTATCGTGAGAGAAATATTGATTGACAGCCATATCTTTACTATGTGCCCGTGCTGTTTCTTGCGCTTCATCTATCCATGTTAAGATAGGTTTTCCATGTACGACTCTACTCGCATTTGTCAGATCAAACAATTGATACTCTAAACCGTTTCGTAATTGGTCTGATGCTTTTCCATAAAAACCATCTTTTCTTTTTTCCATTGATTCCGTGATAATTTGAATGCCAGTTATTTTATTCTCTTGATGTAAATCATAAAAAATAGTTACATAATTCTGATCAAAGAGATATGTGTCATATTCATTGTTGTGTGCTGTCTGATATATCGTAAAACCTTTTCTAATGCCTTCAATTGGTTTTCCTAGTTTTTCGCGTACATCTTCTTGATTGTTCTGCATTGTTAAATGATAAGAAGAAGTGAGTAAATCTTGATTAGTGTAAAGTCCAATGACTTGTTCTTTGTCATTATAAGCAACCATCAAAAAGTTTTGGTAATTTTGGTGATAAGTATGCCAATTGATGCCATATTCATTCATCGAGATTCGTTTAGAGCTCCCCAGTTCTCCTTCGACAAATGATTTGTTATCACCTATTTCAATATTATGAATCGAGAAGTCTTGTTGCTCTGGTGAATGAAGTGTTGGTTTTTTGACGGTTTCGCCATTCTCAAAAGAAGTATCCGTATTTTCTTTATTCATTATTTGGTTATAGAATAATGTAATTTCTTGCTTGACTGTAACTGTTATTGCTTGTAATTTAGGATTCTCTTTTAGTTGAACAAAATCATTGGATATCTCCTCTTGGACGCCCTTTAGACCTGTATCTTGGTATGTTTCACCATAGAAAAAGTATACGATAAATCCAACTATACAAAGAAATGCGAGAAGTTTAAGTAATTTCAATGTGCCATTCCTTTCCATGTGTTGTTAAAAGTGTACCCATTTCAATTGATTCTCAACCTTAATAGGAAATGTTATTTTCATTTATTTTTAGGATAGGTTCATAATCTGTTAGTTTTCCTTCATAAATCAATTGTAATTGTGTACATTGTCTAAAGTCATTTGGTGTCACCATTGCAGGTAGCTTATCCCATAACTTAATCCCTGCTCTATGTAACATTTCAGCAACAAACTGAGAACAGAAATAAGAATTACTAAATTCAATCGGTTCTTTTAAAGAAACGCCAATAACACCTAGAATGTTGTATAAAAAGCGGTGGTTATTTTTGATAAATATGTCTAACACTCGTTTCATTTTCTTTAATTCTCTATCTGTTACATCTAATTGATATATCACACAAGTTGTATTAGGATATTTGCTAAATGTTCCATTACGTACATCTTCTTTCACAAATCCACCGTATAATGGATTATTCGGTTTTTTCCTTCCGAAGCTATACATTTCTGTTAACGAAGCATCAAATGCAATCGATGCATGGTTGTATGGTGCTTTCGTATATGTTTTAATAACAGTGGTAAATAGTGTACCTGTATCTGATAGCATAATGTAAATGGAGCTCATCCTATTTTTTACACCTCCACAATACTAAATAATTTAGTTAATAGTTTGTTGCCATAACTGTTTCAATATTAGTTTAAATTTCTCTCCTTCTATATCTGGTGGAAGAAATGAGCGAATTAAACAAGAAAGACTAGTATTCTATTTTAATTCTTACCTGTATTCCAGCTTAATTTATTGTAAAATAAATATTTAGAGAAGAAAAGGGGGAGGGTATATGTCAGAAGCCATGGAACATCTAGTAATCTTATTATGTATTATCGTAACAGCTACCCTATTGTACTATATTGTAAAAATTAAACAACCAAATAAAGATTTCTCAGGAATTAAATATCGTGTGAAGATATGGTGGGGAATGCTCCTGATATTTTTTCTTGCTACATTAGTTAGTCCAGTACTTTCATTGCTATCTGTAATGGGGGTATCGTATCTTGCATTAAAAGAATATTTTCAGATGATGAAAACAAGAAAGTCAGATCGTCGTTTATTTCTATGGGCATACATAATGATTCCTATCCAGTATTATTGGATTTATATCGGATGGTATGGCATGTTTATTGTATTTATTCCTGTCTATGTGTTTTTATTCTTACCATTGCCGCGCATTATCCGTAAAGGCACAATAGGTTTTCTCCGTTCTGTTAGCGTAACACAATGGGGATTAATGTTGATGGTATTTGGACTTAGTCACTTGGCATATTATCAATTTGCTACACCTGAGTATGGATCGAATTTGTTACTTTTTTTAATTATTTTGACGCAAGCGAATGATGTGATTCAGTACATTATTTCATTATATTTAGGCAAAAGAAAAGTTGTTCCATCAGCAAATCCGAATATATCATGGGAAGGTTTTATTTTTGGCGTGATTGGTACAACGTGTATTAGTTATTTGATTTATCCCATCTTTACACCATTTGCATGGAATTTTGGCATTATTTCAGGGGTGTTAATAAGTGTAGCAGGGTTTATTGGAAGTCTTACCATTTCTGTATTAAAGCGAGATATGTTGATTGGAAATAAAGAAAAGGCAGAAATGTTAAAAGGAAGATACCTTAGTAGAATAGACAGTCTTACATACACGTCACCAATATTCTTCCATGTCATCAGATACTTTTTTGATTTTATGTAAAGTTTCAACTTATACGTATATGGTTATAAAATAGAGTTCTGTGAACTTGTAAACGATTTAATATAGTGATATAATCATTTTTATGTGAAAGGAATGTTACCGATTTTCGGGCATAACCTACTCAAATAAATGCACGTACGTACAAACGTATGCGCTTTTATTTGAGTAGGTGTTTTTTTTGTCTGTAGTCTATTCATTAAAATTTGTAAATGAATTGTTTTGTTGAGGTTTATATACTTGTTTCCCTGCAATTTCATTGATAATACGTATATTGCGATGAACAGCCAGACCTAGATTCGTTGCACCAGTACCATGTGAATGTTCCAAATTTGTTGATGTATAAAAATGGTGTGAGCGCTTATTATCATGGAATTCGATTTTGTATGTCTCATCTACTTTAAAAAGTTTATCATTTTCCCACTTGATTTTTTCACTAAATCGGTCATAAAACCATTGTGGAATATTTGGTTTATATCCTGTTGCTAGAATGAGTTTGTCAGTATCAAATGTCATTTTCTTATTTTGTTGCCATTGTTTTGCGTGAACTCTTAGACCGTTGTCATGATGATTTACTTCATTAATTTCTGTTAATGGTTGGATGGTGACAGGTAATACATTTTTTCGAACAGAACGATGGTAGAGTAATTCAAAGATTGCTTGCAGTGTTGCACCATCGATACCTTTACGAAGTTGTCCTAAATGGTCAAGAGACTCTATACGAGCATCAAATGATAATGTATGAAAATAGTCGACATAATCAGGTGTAAATACTTCTTGTCCTAATTTAGAAGAGTCGAGTTGTAAAAATCCTGGTGAACGAGTGTACCAAGCTAAGTGATAATCAAAGGTATCTTGTAATTTTAATAAATCATAAAAAATTTCCGATGCACTTTGGCCTGAACCAACGACAGTAATGTGATTTGCGTGCAGTGTATGCTTTTTGTGGTATAAATATTGGCTAGAATGATAGACAGACTCTACGTCGATATTCTCTGTATCTATAGGTATGAGAGGGATTGAGCCTGTACCCAATACAATATTCTTAGCGTAATAAGATGTGTGCTCCTGTTGATCCCAATGATAGACGATTACTTCATAATAAGATTCGTGATCAACGACATCCACAACCTCTGATTTAAAGAAGCAATTATTTAACTGATTCGCTACCCATTCAAGATATGCCGCATATTCTTCACGCGGAATTTCAAGTTTGTGATAAAAGAAAAAGGAATAGAGTCTATTTTGTGAATGTAAATAATTCACAAAACTATATTTACTAGTAGGATTAGCAAATGTCACTAAATCAGCTAAGAAAGAGACTTGTAGATCAGAACCATCAATTAACATTCCAGGATGCCATGCGAATTCGCCATTTTGTTCAAAGAAAATGGTTTGTAAATCTGTATTCTCTTCCGTTAATGCAGCTAAACCTAAATTATATGGACCAATACCAATACCTATTAAATCATAAAGTGGTGTATGCATATGAGATCTCCTTCTGGTTATTATTAAGTGAAATATTTCTCACTGATTATCATTATATATAAAACAGTATAGCGATTAATGAAACTTATTTCTATTTACATACGTATAAATATTGTGCGTATACTTATAGAGGCATATAAATATTCAAGAGGAGGCGGTTGACTATGCATGAGAGTGATGAAAGGTTATTTGCAATGTTATTGTATGTATTGAGTTTATTTTTTCCTGTTTTAGCACCGTTATTAATTTGGTTATTGAAAAGAGATCAGTCGGACTTTATTGATTATCATGGGAAAGAATATTTTAACTTTTTAATTTCTTTTACAATTTATGGAGTTATTTCAGGTATTTTAGTAATCATATTAATTGGATTTGTACTATTAGGAATTATTAGTATCTTATTACTTGTCTTTACAATCATTGCTGCTGTAAAAGCATATCAAGGTGAGCGTTACCGTATTCCTATGGTTATTCGTTTTATTAAATAATAAAAATTTGTAGCTTGTATATGAAGTTACTGACAAAAGGGGATAAAGCATGATATCACCTCCCAAAACAAAAATATCACCCAAAAGATATGAGTAGAAGGGAGAAATCATATCATATCACCTGAATTGTATGTGAAATAGGTAGATAAGTTGTAACGAAAGGGTGATAAGCCAGATATCATCCAAGGAAACTATCGCTAAAGGCAGATACTCATATTAATACCCATACCAACAAAGGCGACATTAAATTCAATAAATAAATTTAATGTCGCCTTTTTAACCGGGCACTTTCGCTTTTGTATTATCCAGCTCAAGTACCCAGAAACTAGGTGACTTCGCGAATCAACTATCGATAAGTCATCATCGATGCGCAAGCTCATCGTGATTCCTTTATCTCTGTTGTTTCACTCCAGTCACTACGTTTCTTACCGGGTACTTTCGCTTTTAAATTTACTCAACAACTTCAATTTCTGTTTCTGAATGTTCGTGTAGTCCTGATTCATTATTGACATGTGTAACTATTGTATATTTTCCATGTTGTGTAAATGTATGGTCAGCGGTATACATTCCGTTTTCTTCTTCTTTAGCATCGATCCATTCATGTACTTCTTCTGTTTCATTAAATATCTCATAACGGACTCTTGCTTCTGTTAATGGTTCTTCATTTAATGTGAGTGTTACAGCAATAGATACATTCTTCTCAATTTGTGGTGTTTCTATTGGTTGCATATTTATAATTAGATTCTCATTATGGTGATGCTCTTCTTCTTCGTCATGTTGGACAGAGTGCTCATGCTCTTTTGTTGCTTCACCTTCTATGGTAATGGATTTTTTAGGCATTGCATGTAGTTCGTGTGCGGTCGTATGTGCGTAAATTTCATATGTACCTGGCTCATCAAAGGTCACTTCAGTAGTGTATGTGCCATCATTATGATTAGTTGATTCTACAGTAGTTGTACTTTCTGAATCCTCTGTATTCCAGTATTCGAAATTTACTTCATCTGCATCTGTTACAAGATCTTCGCCATAATAGACAGTAGCTTTTAATTCTATTGTCTGATTCACATCTGCGCTTTCTGGTAGTTCAAATTCTGTTTTTAATCCTTTAATCTCTTCTTGCTCTGCATGTTCATTATTTTGCTCATTGCCACATGCAGTTATAAAAAATAAAACCAAACTAATGATAAATAGTTTTTTCATTTTATATCCTCCGTAGTTATTATTATCATACAAACTATACAATTAACTAATGCTAAATGCAATGAACAAACAATGACAAAAATAATAAATCGTAACTATTACTATTTACAAAATCATTTTTCGTGCTATAATATGAAAAGTAAATCGTAATCTTTACTATTTATCATATACATAATTTAATGATGGAGGAAAATAAAATGCGAAAACTATTACTATTCATTTTTTGTATGACTATATTCTTGTTAACAGCATGTAGTCAAGAAGAAAATCCAGAACAAGGTACAGCAGATGAAGATACAATTACTGTGTATACAACATTATATCCATTAGAATATTTCACGAAACAAATCGGTAAAGAGTTTGTAAATGAACAAACAATTTTGCCGCAAGGGTCTGATCCACATAGCTTTGAACCAACTTCCAAAATGATGGTAGATATTGCTGAAGCAGACCTTTTTATTTATAACGGTGCAGATATGGAATCTTATGCAAAGACGATGGAAGATGCATTGAAACAAGAAGAAGTGTCGATTTTAGAAGCTGCAGATGGCATCTCATTAACAGAACATCATCATGAGAATTCAGAAAGTGAAAGTGAAGAAGCACATTCACATAATGAGACAGCTCACATAGAGGAAAGTGATGCACATGAGGAGGACAGTCATGAACATGAAAGTGATCATGAGCACGGTGATGTTGATCCACATATTTGGTTAGATCCACTTAAGTCTGTTCAGTTAGCAGAGAATATAAAAGAACGATTGATTGAATTATTGCCAGAACAAACAGATTATTTTGAAGAGAATTTCCATCAGTTAGAAGAAAGGTTGATACAATTAGATACTTCTTTCCATACAACCATTGACAATGCAAAGAAAAAAGAAATACTAGTTACACATGCAGCGTACGGTTATTGGGAACAAAGCTATGGATTACAGCAACTGGCTATTTCAGGAATCTCACCATCAGATGAACCATCACAGAAAGAAATTGAAAGAATCATTGAAAGAGTAAAAGAACATGGAATCAAATACTTATTGTTTGAGCAAAATATTGAACCAAAAGTAGCGAGCGTCATTCAAGAAGAAGCAAATGTTGAATCATTGCAATTACACAATATATCTGTGTTAACAGAAGAAGATGTATCCAACGAAGAAGATTACTTCACATTAATGGAACGCAATTTAGAAGTATTAAAAGAAGCCTTAGAATATTAATCAAAAGCGAAAGCCACCGTTCAGAAACGTAGCGACTGGAGCGAATCAACAGAAATAAAGGAATCACGGAGAGGAACGAACCGATGATGACTTATTGATAGTTGATAAGCGAAGTCGCCTAGTTTCTGGTGTCTTGAGCTAGCCGAATCAAAAGTGAAAGCCACCGTTCAGAAACGTAGCGACTGGAGTGAAAAAAGATGCCATAAAAATTCTTTAAAAGAATTTTTATGGCATCTTTTAAGTAGTAGAGAGGTACTCCACTTCATTATACCTTCATATATATTCCACGTTTTTTTACTATACATATAAAAAAGTTTAATTAATGATTTTATTAAATTAGAACATAAAAGTCAAGAAAAATATACTGAAGTGTGATTTCTATCACGCTTTTTCTTTTGGTATTTTCATAAAGTAATGGAAGGGATTACAAAAATGAGGAGGCGTATACATGGTTCAAACTGTTGCTTGGATTGCTAGTCTAGTATTTATGTGTGTCGTTGCATTTGTGTTTCTTTACGTATTGATGAAATCAAAAGAAAAAAGGCCATATGAACCAATTAAAAAAAGATGGTACAAAGCACGTAATTTTTATGGAATCACACTAATTGTGCTTATGTTTATTCTTACGATTTATACATTAAGAGAGCTACCATATGATCAACCGATTTATAGTAAAGAAGAAAATCCTACTATAGTAAATGTTACAGCACTCCAATTTGGTTGGGAGTTTTCTCAATCGGAATTTGAAGTCGGTGAACCGATTGAG
>JAJUGF010000075.1 GCA_029268495.1 Gracilibacillus sp. | reverse complement strand
GTGCGAATACGTTCCGAACGATCTCCTGTTCCAACAGCTGATTTTCTTGTTTGGTCATATTCTGCTTGCGCTTCTTGTTGGAATTTGTCATAAATACGCGCACGTAATACTTTCATTGCTTTTTCTTTGTTTTTGATTTGTGACTTTTCGTCTTGAATCGATACGACGATACCTGTTGGCATATGTGTTAATCGAACAGCTGACATTGTTGTGTTTACACTCTGTCCACCAGGTCCGCTTGAAGCAAAAGTATCGACACGAATATCTTTTTCATGAATATCTACTTCCACTTCTTCTGCTTCCGGCATAACTACAACCGTTGCAGTGGATGTATGAATACGGCCACCAGATTCTGTTTCAGGCACACGTTGGACACGATGCGCACCATTTTCGAATTTTAATTTTGAGAATGCGCCTTTTCCGTTAATCATAAAAATGATTTCTTTATATCCACCAACACCTGTACTGCTTGAATCCATAATATCAATTTTCCAACCTTCTGATTCTGCAAAACGAGAGTACATACGGAATAAGTCTGCTGCAAATAATGCCGCTTCATCTCCACCTGCTGCACCACGAACTTCCATAATAACGTTCTTGTCATCATTCGGATCTTTTGGAAGTAATAATATCTTCATCTCTGCTTCTAATTCTTCTTTACGATCAGATAATTCCGATATTTCCATCTTCGCCATATCTCGCATCTCATCATCTAAATCATCTTCTAACATTGCTTTTGCGTCATCTAATTGTGACACGACATCTTTATATTCGCGATATGCTGTAATCACATCTTGAAGGTCTGATTGTTCTTTTGAATATTCGCGTAATTTCTTCGTATCATTAATGACTTCCGGATCACTTAATAATTCATTTAACTTATCATAACGCGCTTCTAACGATTCTAAACGATCTAACACGTTCTCCACCTCTTTCTTCACATTACACAGTAAGTACATTATAGTATAGGATGATAAAATGCGTCAAAACTCATTCGACTCATGCATTTATAATGGCGGGTTCGCATGACACTTTCTACAAACAGGGTAATATGTATCATTGCCACCAATATGAATTTGTTCTCCTGTGTATATAGGGTTTCCATTTTCATCAATCCGTAAATTCATGACAGCTTTTTTCTGACAGAACCAACAAATCGTCTTCATTTCTTCTATTTTATCGGCATAGAGCAATAAATATTTACTACCTTCAAAAAGTTCATTTTGAAAGTCATTTTTTAGTCCAAAGCCCATTACCGGTATATTCAATTCATCTACAATTTTCGCTAATTGAAGGACATGATGCTTATGAAGAAATTGCGCTTCATCAATAAGTACACAATACGGCTTATCTTCATAACTTTTCACTACTTCAAAAATATCTGTTTCTTCAAAAATAGAGAGTGCTTTTCTTTTTATTCCTATGCGACTAGAAACATAGCCTACTTCATCGCGAGTATCCAGACCTGATGTAAATAGTAAGACAGGTTTATCTTGTTCTTCATAATTATGTGCTACTTTAAGAATTTCAATCGACTTGCCACTATTCATTGCACCATATTTAAAAAATAACTGTGCCATGACTTGATTCTCCTAACGTTTCCTACTTTTTTTGACATAAAAAACAGGCAAATACGACTTGCATTTGCCTGTTTTAATCGGAGTTTGTATCCTGTTAATCTGTTTACTTGAAAAATATCCCTTAGCCAAGGTTGTATTTTTTCTTGAAACGATCCACACGTCCACCGACTTTATCAGCTTTTTGCTTACCAGTATAGAACGGGTGTGAAGCTGAACTAATCTCTACACGGATTAATGGGTATGTGTTACCATCTTCCCATTCGATAGTTTCATCAGAAGTCTTAGTAGATCCGCTAAGAAATTTGTAGTCAGAGCTTGTATCAAGAAATACAACTTTTTGGTATTCTGGATGAATGCCTGGTTTCATGTCTGTCCACTCCTTTTGCCCTGAATCCATTGGAAACAGAGTTAGATTATGCGTTGTTCGCATTTTTCATACAGAAGAATTATAACAATGTACGAGTTGGATTGCAAGAAGAATTTATTATTTCTTCGCAGTTGTCTTTCTTTTCATTTCGTCATCAAGTACTTGTAAGAATTCTTCATTGTTTTTTGTTGAACGTAATTTACGTAAAAATCGCTCAAGAAACTCTGGTGAATCTTGCATACTTTTACGAATAGCATACATTTTGTCTAAATGCGGCTTCGGTAAAAGCAATTCTTCTTTTCTTGTACTTGAACGCAAAATATCAATTGCAGGGAAAATACGTCGTTGAGCAAGATGACGATCCAAATGTAATTCCATGTTACCTGTCCCTTTAAATTCTTCGTAAATAACGTCATCCATACGAGAACCTGTTTCTACTAAAGCTGTAGCAAGAATCGTAAAACTACCACCATCTTCAATATTACGAGCAGCACCAAAGAATCGCTTCGGTCTATGGAATGCAGCAGGGTCAATCCCACCTGATAGTGTACGACCACTTGGCGGAATGACTAAGTTATATGCACGCGCAAGTCTTGTAATACTATCCATTAATACAACAACATCTTTCTTATGTTCTACTAAACGCATTGCTCTTTCTAATACTAACTCAGATACTTTAATATGATTTTCTGGTACTTCATCAAATGTAGAGCTAACTACATCCACATTATCGGCTACAGATCGTTCAATATCTGTTACTTCCTCAGGACGTTCATCTACTAAAAGGATAATTAATTTAGTATTCGGATGATTGGTCGAAATACTATTTGCTATTTGTTTAATCAACATTGTCTTACCAGCTTTTGGTGGTGCAACGATCAATCCACGTTGTCCATAACCAACTGGTGTTAATAAATCCATAATTCGGGTAGATATCTGTTTTGTTTCTGTTTCTAAATGCATTAAGCGATCAGGATATAATGGTGTTAACCCTGGGAAATGCACACGTTCTTTCGCAGCTTCTGGATCTTCTCCATTTACTGCATCGACATGTAATAAGCCATAATATCGTTCATTTTCCTTTGGCGGACGTACTTTACCAGACACTTTGTCCCCATTACGCAAGTCAAAACGACGAATCTGTGATGCAGATATATAAATATCTTCGGCACTTGGCGAATAATTAATTGGTCTTAAGAAACCAAATCCCTCTGTTGGAATGATTTCCAAAATCCCATCCATAAATAAATATCCACTTTTTTCAGCTTGGGCCTTTAATATCGCAAAAATTAATTCCTTTTTTGTTAATTTAGCATAATAAGATACTTTAAAATCTCTTGCTTTCGCATAGAGGTCTTTCAAAGTCATTTGTTCTAATTCCGAAATTGTTACTTCACTCACAAAATCACCACACCTATATTAATTTGTATTTTTGTCTATAAAACGGTTCCATCCAAATCTTTCTTTTTTATAACAAAATGCTAGGAATAATCATCATTTATTCCAATGTAAATGAAGTAAGAGACATACTCCTACCACTTACATGTAGCATATATCCATACCATCTATTATAAAAGATAGATGCATGTCGCATTCTCTCTAGTTGAACAATAGTTGGAAACTCAAATAATGGGAGTACCGAGATTTAGTTAGAAAATCTCAAGAAGAGTACGAGATGGAAGCTAATTTCTTTACTAAAGGAATCTAGCAAAGCATATAACTATAAGTAGATTTATATCCTCCCTATATAGTACATTGTTCTATTTAGATATTCAATCATTATTTTGAAAAGTCTGTTGCTAATTTTGAGGAATATTGGAGAAAAAGGTGAGCTTTCCATGTAAGAAAGTCACCTTTTACTATTATAAATTCTCGAATTGAATCATTTCTGCTTCTGACATCTCTTCACGCCAAATATTTGCACCGAGATTCTTTAATTTATCTGTTATTAAAGAATACCCACGATCGATATGTTCTAATCCTGTAATTTCTGTTACACCATTTGCCATTAGTCCAGCGGCAATTAATGCAGCACCCGCACGTAGGTCACTCGCTTTCACTTTCGCACCTTCAAGTTGGACAGGACCTGTGATGATTGCAGACCCACCTTCCACCTTAATTTGTGCATTCATGCGTCTCAATTCATCAATATGCTTGAATCTTGCTGTATAAATCGTATCTGTAACGACACTTGTCCCTATTGCTTTTGTTAAAAGAGAAGTAAATGGTTGTTGTAAATCTGTTGGAAATCCTGGATGAACAAGTGTTTTGATATCGACACTTTTTAGCCGATCACTTCTGTATACAAGTAGTTGTTCTTCGCCTTCTTCAATCACAACACCCATCTCACGTAATTTAGCGAGTAATGGCTCTAAATGTTGTGGAATGACATTATCTATCAATACCTTTTCACCTTGAGCTGCCGCCATAATCGTATATGTACCTGCTTCAATACGATCTGGAATAATTGTGTGCATACAACCAGTTAATTCGTCGACACCTTCGATACGAATGACATCTGTTCCCGCACCTTTAATTTTTGCACCCATGCTTGTTAATAATGTAGCAACATCGATAATTTCAGGTTCTCTAGCAGCATTTTCGATAATTGTCTTTCCTTTTGCCTTTACTGCTGCAAGCATAATATTAATTGTTGCACCAACACTTACGACATCTAAGTAAATTCGTGCACCTCGTAACTCTTTTGCACGAAGATATATCGCACCTTGTTCATTTGTCACTGTTGCACCTAATGCTTCAAAGCCTTTAATATGTTGGTCAATTGGTCTTGGTCCTAGATAACACCCACCTGGTAATCCAATTACAGCTTCTTTAAACCGTCCAAGCATTGCTCCCATAAAATAATAAGAGGCACGTAGCTTTTTGACACGGCCATTAGGTAATGGCATTGCCGTCATATGTGTTGGATCAATATGTAATGTTTGTCCACGCTTTTCTACCGTGCCACCAATTTCTTCTAACAAAAGACTTAATGTTTCGACATCAGAAATGTCTGGTAATCCTTCGATGATTACCTTCGAATCTGCTAATATTGCTGCTGGAAGTAATGCCACTGCACTGTTCTTTGCCCCACTAATCCGTACTTTACCATTTAACCAATGTCCACCTTCGACAAGTAACTTCTGCATCTACAATCCCTCTTTTCAAAAAGGTAATATTTTACACACTATCTTTTCTTATATCTATTGACATCCTTGGTTCTCTGTCATTATAGTCACATTTAGTTTGACCAGTTTTTCCATTATCATGCAAGAAATGAACTGTATTTTGCGTATATTTACAGACTTCTTTCTTGTCCAAACAATCATTACCATTATAACGTAATGTAACTAAAAAAAGCTACTCTTCCATGTAAGAAAGAGTAGCTTTATTGTAAAAAATGTAATTAAGCTTTTCCAGCAGAACCGAATTCACGCATTTTACCGATAACAGTATCTTTAATTGCATCGCGGCTTGGTCCAAGATATTTACGAGGGTCGATCATATCTGGGTTAGCTGCTAATACTTCGCGAACTACTTTAGTTTGTTGGATTTGGTTTTCTGTGTTTACATTGATTTTAGAAGTTCCGTAAGAGATTGCTTTTTGGATATCTTTTGTTGGGATACCAGTACCACCGTGAAGTACTAATGGCACACCTGCAACTGTATTGATTTCTTCCATTTCTTTGAATCCTAAGTTAGGCTCACCTTTGTAAGGACCATGTACAGAACCTAATGCTGGTGCTAAACAATCAATACCAGTACGTTCTACAAGTTCTTTACATTCGTTTGTGTCAGCATAGATGATGTCACCTTCTACATCGTCTTCTTGTCCACCAACAGTTCCAAGTTCTGCTTCAACAGAAACTCCGTGGAAGTGTGCAAGTTCTACTACTTTAGAAGTTACTGCAATGTTTTCTTCAAATGGATCGTGTGATGCATCGATCATTACAGATGTGAATCCTGCATGAATTGCTTTTGCACAAGCTTCGAAGCTTGAACCATGATCTAAATGGATTGCTACTGGCACTGTAGTACCTTGTGCTTCCATTGTTGCTTTTACCATTGCTACAACAACATTAAATCCACCCATGTATTTTGCTGCACCTTCAGATACACCAAGAATTACTGGAGATTTCTCATCTTGTGCTGCTTGAAGAATCGCTTGTACGTACTCTAAGTTGTTAATGTTGAATTGTCCAACTGCATAACGTTCTTTATTTGCTTTTTCTAGCATTTCTTTCATTGATACTAATGGCATTGTTTGTTCCTCCTTTAAGGTATGTATACACAAAAAATTACACAACAATCAATCACACTGCTTTAATTATTGTATCCATTAATAGAATACCAATTACTAACGAAAGGTGCAACAACTCAATTCCAAGAAAACGGTTACGAACAAAAAAATCCGCAAATTTGTTAATTAATCTTAACAATTCTACACATTTTTTAAATATTTTATTGTAATAACTCTCTTACAATCGCACGAATATCATTTAATTGAAATGGTTTCCCGATAATTTTTTTTACCATCTGCATTTCTTTCGCTTTCTCTTCCGCTCTGTCCGGTAATCCACTCATGATTACTGTAGGAATATCTAATCCCATTTCCTTTATTTTCATAACAAATGTATAACCATCCATTATTGGTAATTGATAATCTAAAATAATTAAGTCTGGTATTTGCTTATTCATCTTTTTTAATGCTTCTTCCCCATTCATCGCTAATACAACGCCGTATCCTTCTTGTTTAAATACTTCCTTTAACAATAAACGTATACCAACCTGATCATCCACAACAAGGATTTTTTTCACTATGTACCTCTCCCTTTTTTGTATCTGTATATTTTAGGTGTTGACTCCAAATATGTATTTATACTTTTTCTTCATTCATGTTGCTTTATTTATTATTTCGATATCTTTTGTCTATTTCCTGCTAAAAAGAAAAATTTCATTATGTATTGACTTTATATTATAATACCTTTTTTTACAATATTATCTTTTTTTGAGAATGTTGTAAATTTTTATTATTATATTTGTTAATGGGATTATTTGGGGAGGGGGGTTCTTGGCCATGCAGGGATTCTCTTGGTCACGCTGGGATTCTCTTAGCCACGATGGGATTCTCTTAGCCACGCAGGGATTTTCTTAGCCACGCAGGAATTTTTTCGGCCACGCTGGGATTCTCTTAGCCACGCAGGAATTTTTTCGGCCACGCTGGGATTCTCTCGGCCACGCAGGGATTTCCAGACATTAAGATTAATATTAATAAATAGTGATCATAAATTATTTAAATAAAAGCATTTTGTAAACAGCAAGTGAATAGGAATCTCTTTGTAGTGCTGTTTTTCCCTGCGTCGTGCTGATTATTCCTGCGTCGCTCGTGGAATTCCTGCGTCGTGCTAATTTTCCCTGCGTCGCTCATCGAATTCCTGCGTCGTGCTGATTATTCCTGCGTCGCTCATCGAATTCCTGCGTCGTGCTGATTATTCCTGCGTCGCTCATGGAATTCCTGCGTCGTGCTGATTATTCCTGTGTGGCTCACATATTCCCTGCGTCACATTAAAACTGCTAAAAAAACTGTCAATCATCCAATGTGATTGACAGTTTTTTATTAAACTTATTTATTTACTGTAGCACCAATAAACCCTTTAAATAATTGTTGTGGTCTTGTTGGTCTTGATTTGAATTCTGGATGGAATTGTGAAGCAACAAACCATGGGTGGTCTTTTACTTCGATTGTTTCGACTAATTTTTCGTCTGGGCTTGTACCAGAGAAGATAAATCCTTTTTCCTCCATTTGATCACGATATTGATTGTTAAATTCAAAACGGTGGCGGTGGCGTTCGTATACAATATCTTCATTTTCATATGCTTCTTTTGTTTTGGTACCGTCTTTTAAGCGGCAAGGATAGATTCCTAAACGTAATGTACCACCTAAATCAGATATGTCTTTTTGTTCTGGTAATAAGTCGATAATTGGATATTTTGTTTCTGGATCGATTTCTGCGGAGTTTGCTCCTTCTAATCCCAATACATTACGTGCAAACTCTACTGTCGCAAGTTGCATACCTAAACAAATTCCTAAAAACGGAACTTTGTTTTCTCTAGCAAAGCGAATTGCTTCAATCTTTCCTTCTATACCACGGTCACCAAATCCACCAGGTACTAAAATACCATCCACGTCACCTAAGTACATATTGACATTCTCTTCTGTAACATGCTCTGCGTTAACCCATTTCACTTCTACATCTGCATCATGAGCAAATCCTGCGTGTTTTAATGCTTCTACTACAGAAATGTATGCATCAGGTAATTCTACATATTTTCCTACTAAGCCGATTGTAACTTTTTTCGATAAATGTAACACACGTTCTACTAATTCGTTCCATTCTGACATATCTGCAGGTCCACAGTCTAAACCAAAATGGTCACAAGTTAATTGATCTAATTTCTGTTCTTGCATTGCTAATGGCACATGATAAAGTGTATCTGCATCACCAGATTCTACAACTGCACGCTCATCAATATCACAGAATAGAGCAATCTTTTCTTTCATTTCTTGACTAATATTATGTTCCGTACGTAATACAATCACATCTGGTTGGATACCTAATGAACGTAATTCTTTGACACTATGTTGCGTTGGTTTTGTTTTTAATTCCCCTGCTGCTTTAATGTATGGCACTAATGTACAGTGAATGTACATTACATTTTCGCGGCCAATATCACTTTTAATTTGACGAATCGCTTCAATAAATGGTAATGACTCGATATCTCCAACTGTTCCACCGATCTCTGTAATAACGATATCTGCATTTGTTTGTTTTCCTGCTTGGAATACTTTATCTTTTATTTCATTTGTAATATGTGGAATAACTTGTACAGTTCCACCTAAATAGTCGCCACGACGTTCTTTCTTAATAACAGTTGAATAAATTTTTCCTGTTGTTATATTGCTATATTTGTTTAAATTAATATCAATAAACCGTTCATAGTGACCTAAGTCTAAATCTGTTTCTGCACCATCATCTGTTACAAAAACTTCCCCGTGTTGGTACGGGCTCATTGTTCCTGGGTCCACGTTGATGTATGGATCAAATTTTTG
>JAJUGF010000074.1 GCA_029268495.1 Gracilibacillus sp. | reverse complement strand
CTTCTTCTACTTTTTTCGCATAGTCTAAATGCACTTCATTAGATACAGGAATGATACGCGCTTGAATTGGAGCTAACCATGTTGGGAAGGCACCCTTATATTCTTCTAATAAAAATGCAACAAATCTCTCCATCGTAGATACAACACCACGGTGAATAACTACAGGTCGGTGTTCTTTCCCATCTTCACCGATATAAGTTAAATCAAAGCGTTCAGGTAACAAGAAGTCTAGTTGAACAGTTGATAAAGTTTCATCTTTACCTAAGGCTGTTTTTACTTGTACATCAAGCTTAGGACCATAGAATGCCGCTTCTCCTTCTGCTTCCACATACTCAAGTTTTAAGTCTTCCATTGTTTCTTTTAACATGCCTTGTGCTTTTTCCCACATCTCATCATTATCAATATATTTCTCTGTATCTTCTGGATCGCGATATGATAAACGGAAATAATAATCTTCAATTCCAAAATCTTTATACACATTTTGCACAAGTTTCACTACTCGACTAAACTCATCTTTTAATTGATCAGGTCTAGCGAAAATGTGTGCATCATTTAAAGTCATTCCGCGTACACGTTGTAATCCTGCTAAAGCACCTGACATTTCGTGGCGGTGCATTGTACCAAGCTCCGCAATACGGACAGGTAAATTACGGTAACTGTGTAATTGGTTTTTGTATACCATCATATGGTGCGGGCAATTCATTGGTCGTAATACTAAGTCTTCATTATCCATCTCCATAATTGGAAACATATCTTCTTGGTAATGATCCCAGTGTCCACTTGTTTTATATAACTCAACACTACCTAATACAGGTGTATACACATGGTTGTATCCTAGACGTTCTTCCAAATCAACAATATATCGTTCAATTGTACGTCTAATTGTTGCCCCTTTTGGAAGCCATAGCGGTAATCCTTGACCAACTTTTTGAGAAACTGTAAATATCCCTAATTCTTTTCCTAATTTACGGTGATCTCGCTCTTTTGCTTCTTCACGCAAACGAAGATATTCATCAAGCTGACCTTGCTTTTCGAAAGCAGTACCATAAATACGTTGTAACATCTTGTTATTGCTATCGCCTCTCCAATATGCCCCAGAAATACTTAGCAATTTAAAAATTTTAATTTTGCTTGTTTGTGGAACATGTACACCACGACATAAATCAAAAAATTCACCTTGCTCATAAATAGTTACCTTCTCATCTTCTGGTATTGCATCAAGCAATTCTAATTTCAACTCATCATCAATTTCTTCAAACATTGCTTTTGCTTCATCACGAGAAACTTCTTTACGAACAATCTCTAAATTCTCATCAACAATACGTTTCATTTCTTTCTCAATCTTAGGTAAGTCTTCTGGTGTGATACTTTCTTCCATATCGATATCATAATAGAAACCACCTTCAATCGTCGGCCCAACACCCAACTTTACATCTTTATACAGTCGTTTAATTGCTTGTGCCATTAAGTGAGCAGTAGAATGACGCAAAATCTCAATACCTTCATCATTTTTTAATGTAATAATTTCAATTGCACCATCATGCTCTAATGGCGTACGCAAATCAAAAAATACACCATCTAATTTTATAGCTACTGCTTGTTTTTTTAATCCTGGTGAAATAGATTGCGCAATTTGTTCTCCATTTACACCTTGATCAAATTGTTTTACTGAACCATCTGGAAAAGTTAATTGAATTTGACTCATTTTTTTCTCTCCTTTTTATTTGCATGGATAAACATTTACCAAGTGTATCTTGAAGCTCATCTCAGTTATTACGAGTGACAAAAACACAAAAAACGCCCATCCCTCTACTGTAATCGTAAAGGGACGAGCGTTAGCACCCGTGGTTCCACCCAATTTTCCATATAAAAATATGGCTTCATTATCAATCGATAACGATGATTAATCGCTATTTACTACTCATAATTAGTTTCGTAAATAGAGTTCAGAGGTGGTAACAAATTGCGGTATGACAGAAAGCTCGCAGCCAATGACTTTCCTCTCTTTAGACATCCATTCAATCTATCTTGTCCTCATCATAACTGATTATAATATATGTGACTATGCGCTATATTATAACCATTAGAACAAGAAAAATCAAGAACCTTTTTCTTTTTCTATATAAAAGGGAAACTTCTCTAAACTATAGAACGAACACTTCTCTTGAAATATACTCATCAATGTCTGAATTCTCGGTTCATTTGTGTCATAGCAAAACAAATAAATATGATTTGGAGACATACTAATTAATGGGGAAATATCCCATTCATCTTCAGGTAATCCTAATAAATAAAGCGGAAATTGGTTTACGTATTCTCTTAGTTCAGACATCTCCATACATGTACCATCTTCCTTGTAGAATTCGAACGTACTTCCTTCCAGGACATAAATCACATCAAGTTCAGGGTTTTTCCGTTTCACAAATTCGCGCAATGAATGTACATATTCTTGATATTCTTCCTCACGTTTAAATTCATCAATAGCAAGCCCTACTAATTGCGTTAATTGTTCAAAATAATGATGAAACCTAAAGTGAATAATAGAATCATATCTAATGATGTCCTTTTCCATATTCACAAAGAAAATTGCTTGCAAAATATCATGTAATTCATGTTGATGAATTCGGTGTTCATAAATATCTGCATCTTTTTCAATTAACGATATTGCTAAGCTCGTAATGCGTTCCATTTCTGTTTCATTTGAGAAATGATATACTTTTTGTAAAATGGATTCAATTGCTTGTATTTCTCTGTGTCTTACATAAACCATAGCTAATAGTTGAGCAATCTGTTGCTTGCATGATTCCATGACTATCTCTTCATCTGTTACTATATGAACCGTCTGAATATTCCCACGTTTACGTATGGTTCTCCATGTCGGACATTTTTCTCGTAAAAATAAACAAAATGAATCCGCTTCTCGCATTTGATCAAAATAAACTTCCATCAATTCACATCACCCTCATCAGCATCAAACTGCTATAAGTATATGGGGCAAAAGTGAAAAAAATAACCTTCTCTCAATAAACCTAATGATTCGCTAATTAATGCGAGAAATGAATGATGTGCGTTTAACTCAATCCGGCTTGCAAGTAAATATAAAATCTCACGATAACCAAAGAGAATTACCTTTAAACACGAAAAATCCAAACAATTCGATACCAAATAGCTTTCGAATCGTTTGGATTTTTTTAGGCAAAAGAGTCCCTATGTTCAATCGGTAATATGTTATTCTATTCATTTATTTAACTATCTCTGTATCGCTCTTCTAAACCAATTGGTTTGCTTAATTGTTGAATTCTTTCCATAATTCTTCCCGCTTTAATTGTTTCTACATCTCCACGATTGGATATTCCTAAATGCTTTTCTAGTTGATAAAAATCAAAATTAGAAGTAAAAAATACAGGCAATTCTTCAGTCATACGATATTGTAAAATCGCACCAAGAACTTCATCACGAAACCATGCGGACATAGTTTCAGCACCAATATCGTCAAACATGAGTACATCGACATTCTTGAAATGATTCATTTTCATTTGTAAAGAATCATCCTGAATCGAGGCTTTCATCATCCTTACGAACTCTGGCATATAAATAATAGCTGTTGCTATATTCTTTTTTTTCAATTCATTTGCTAGCACACCTAATATATACGATTTACCCGTACCAAATGGACCATGTATATATAAACCTTTACGGAAGTTATCTCTATTATAATATTTCATAAATTCAAGAATTTCTTTGACAATATTTTTTCTTTCATAAGTGTCCGTACTCAATTCTTGCAATTTTGCAGAACGAATTTGCTTTGGCATATACAGACTTTCTACTAAAGATTCTTTTTCTTTTTGTAAATCATCTTGAATTTTGTTATGGCATTTTTCGTACCTTAATGTAATATCATTTCCGTTCTTTTCTACATGAGGGGTATATCCTTTAACAATGTTAATACAACCATTTAGATTCGGGCATTGTTTACATTCTTTTGAAGCTTGCTTATATTCATATAGCTTCATTAGATTTCTGTCCATATTTTCTTCGCTTAGTTCTATATGATTACTTAACACATCTTGGACTGATGGATCTTGTAATACTTCTTCACGTATTTCTTTATATGTCTCTTGTAACCGTTCATTGGAATGTAACCATTGTTTCATTGCCGATTTAATAGGTTTCATCGTTCCCCCCCTTACTCATCTTTCGTCTGTTGTTGTAAATACTCTGCAAGTAATGCATCCGCTTCTTCTGCACGTTTTTGTTTATCCACTTCTTTATCTGTCGTTTCGTTCTGTTTACGCTCTTCTTTTTGCTTTTTATACCATTCTGGTACAATATCTCTTTTTGTATTTACATATGATTGTCGATTTTGTTTGGTTGATTTTGTCCATTGTTGGTATTTCTTATTCTCCGATTTAGCTAAAGTCATTGCTTGACGAACTGTTTTCACATTTTTTCGTGCCCAGTGACTAGCAATTTTCTCTAAGTAGCTCTTCGTTAACTTCATATCTGTTTTTAACATAACATAATGAATCAACACATTCATTACACCTGGTGTAAGCCCTTGTTGCGTCATAACCTCACTAATTGTCTTTAAATCTTGATTAGAAGCTTTGGCACCATCTGTTAAATCTTCTAACAACTCTTTCGGAGAAATTTGCTCAAGCATGGAAATAAATTGCTCTTCTTGTGTTTTTGGTGCTTGATTTCTTTCATTTGTAGCTAATTTATCTCTATGTTCAATGACTTGAAGAGTGACTTTAGAGGAACTGGATGCCGAAAAATCAAAACACGCTTCCTTAAATTCTTTCTTGTTCAATTGATGATTTTCTCCAATTGCCCAAATTAATGCTTTCTCCACTTCTTGATTCGTCAAATTATATAATCCTTGCATTTGTTGAATTAGCTTCTTGTTCTCATCACTCAGAATCATGTGTTTTGGTAACATTCTTTGATCTAATAATTGGGCTATCCAATCAAAATCAATTGTTGTACCTACAAATATCTCTGAAGTGTTACTTTTATCCTCATGAATGTTATCCACATCTGCTAGATTCTTTAAATAAAACACTTCTTTAAATTTTGCAGTTGTCTCATACATATTTTCAGGATATTGACGTACTTGTTTAGAAAAGGCTTGTTCTATTTTTGCAAATTTCTCTTTCCCAATTTGGTGTAATAGTAATTGGGATAATGTGTCATGTTGAAAAAAAGCACTGCTTGATAACGGAGATTGTATAACATACCTAAATATCCGTTCTGCTTGGTGCTCGATTTCAAATGTTTTAAGTAATCCAATACCTTCTAACTTTCTTCTCGCTCGATAGATACGATCAAGTGGTAACCCGATATAATTCATTAACATATGGTGTGTTTGATAATTTTTATTTTCAAACAACAATGTCGATTCAGATAACAATGTTTGGTAAAGACTAATTGCGTCAATCCCTATAAGCGGTTGATATAAATGTGTTAAGACATGATTATATGATTGTTGTACATCAGACGATAATTCGACAATGTAACGTTCTGCTGGTAATATTTTACCCAAGTCGCCAATACTCATTACATTATCTCCTTACTTCTTATCATGATCTGATCGTATTAAATCTTTTAATTCATTCAAAAACACACTTATATCTTTAAATTGACGATAAACAGATGCAAAGCGAACATATGCCACTTCATCTACATCCACTAATCTATCCATTACCATCTCGCCAATCTCATTACTTTGCACCTCTGATGTTCCTCTGTTTCTTAATTCTTTCTCGATTTCTAATGCGATGTTCTCAATTTGTTCTAATGCAACTGGTCTCTTTTCACAAGCTCTGATTAAACCACGCATTAATTTTTCCCTACTATACTCTTCTCTAGTGCCTTCTTTTTTAACAACAATTAGCGGAACTTCTTCAATTCGTTCAAATGTAGTAAAACGAAATTGACAGGATTCGCACTCTCTTCTTCTTCTAATAGATCGCCCTTCTTCAATTGGTCGCGAATCTAATACTTTTGTGTTTTTGAAATCACAATGTGGACATTTCACGTTCCATCATCCTTACTTTTATTCTGACGTTCCAATATAATCAAGTTCTTTTTTAATCTTGTCATACAATTTAGGGATTAATTTATGGCTATAACCAAAATCAAATGGAATAGATGATTCAGTTGTTGCAGAAATATCAATTGCAGTACGATATGGTTTTACCATAATAATCGTCATAATGATAAATACTTTGCGACCTGCTTTGTAATTAAAGCTTATTTCCCCATGTTCCTTGGAGATTCCAACAATTTCACATTCTTTCATGCCTTTAAACATTGGTTCTAATTTATCAAATGCTTTATCTTTCGTCGTTTTGAAATAATGCGTTCGTAATGCTGGATCCCAATGCTTATCTCTTGTTTCTGAATGATTATTAAAATTCTTATTTATTGTATTACGAAATGACATAAATACCCCACACCTCTTATATATTTATAGTTGTTTTTATTTTAACACGTTTTCATTGAGAAAACGATTAAAGACTATAAATGGAGGTCTTTTTTTAACAAGAATCAAAAAAACTTAAGCGTATTCTTCCTAAGAAGAACCGCTTAAGTCTCATTTACTGTGCTTTTATATTTTGTAGTTGCACCGCACCCATACCGCGTGGAACTTCGATTTTTTCAGTCGTTTTTGCTTCTAGCTCGTCTTGGATAAATTGCACAGCAACATGCGGATCAATAATATCCCCACAAGTATACACATCGATACTAGCATATCCATGTTCAGGAAAGCTGTGAATCGTAAGATGTGATTCTGAAATAATGACAACACCGCTCACACCAAATGGAGCGAACTTGTGAAAAGCCACTTCTCTCACTTCTGCTCCTGCTTTTAAAGCTGCATTGACAAACGTCTTTTCTAACCGTTCCATATCATTCAATATGTCAAGATTACACTCCCATAATTCCGCAATAACATGTCTTCCCATTGTATCCATTTCGATATTCCCCCTTAATTAAAAAATAGGTTCTTCTGAGTAATATGCAATGTATGACCACGGGGGAAAGTTAGTCCAAAGAGGTCCTAACCCTTTAAGCCATCATTTTTAATACACTTATTCAGAAAATCTCTACATAAGCTTATCACATTTCACTCCATATGCCTATACAAAGACAACAAGATTATATCTGCTTTTTAGATTTTTGACAAGCTATTTTCTTGAGTTTTTACAAAAAGCGACATAATTTATTTTTTCCTAGTTTATTATATCAATTCCCATTTTCTAAAAAGCACATCAACTTGTTTTTTTGAATCATCAATAGTATTGGAATTATCAATGATTGCGTCAGCTAATTCTTTCTTCTTTTGTGGAGATAATTGTGCATTCATTCGACTTTTTGCTTCTTGTTCTGTGAACCCATTTCTTTTCATCAATCTTATTAATTGTATCTTTTCATTTGTATATACTAACACCGTCTTATCAACCAAATATTGCAAATTGTTTTCAAACAATAATGGAATATCCATCACTATTATATCATGTCCATTATTTAATAGACATTCCTTTTCCTTTATCATTTGTTCTCTTACTGCAGGATGAACAATACGATTTAGTTTTTCTCTTTCTTCCTGATTTGAAAAAACAATTTGTCCTAAATGTTGTCTGTTTAGTACCCCATCTTTATTCAATATTACTCGTCCAAATGTTTGAACAAGTTGGTTTAATGCTTTTTCACCAGGCTCCACTACTTTTCTTGCTACAAGATCTGCATCAATCACAGGATAATGATATGTTTCCCTAATATAATTTACGATTGTGCTTTTCCCACTTGCGATATTGCCAGTTACGCCAATAATCAAAATAAACCACGTCCTATGTCGGTTAAAAAATAATTTTGTAGATTCCAATAATGATTAATACACATCCAGGAATAAAAGAAAATTTTTCGATTGTTTGAAAACGAGCAAAATACATTCCTGCTTTCACACCTGTAAACAAAAAGAAGGTTGTAATTGCAATGATTGATATGGCAGCAGTTGCAATATGAATCTCCAAAAAAGATAATGCAATTCCAGCACCAATGGAATCTAATGACAATGCAATTCCCAGAACAACTGCTTCCCACCCGTTAATTTTTCCTGAATTATCTAAATCTGCTTTAATTGGTTTTTTTAATATATCCATTAAAAAACACAAGCTATTCATATAAGGTAATGAAATATTCGGTAGAGGGCATGTGGATAATAAAAAGACAATCCCAATTACTGTCAAGATTATCCCAGCAATGACTTCTGTATAGTCATTTGGGACCCTTGCTAGTGCTATCTCTCCTAAAAACATAGAGAAACTAAACACCATTCCAACTACGAATGCAATTTTTAACATTTGAAAAAATGACATCGTTAGTTTTTTTAGTCCATATGTGAATGCAATAAAGAAACTATCCATACTTATAGCAATAGCGATCAATACCAATGTAATCAAAGTAATTTGCTCCCTTACAGCTTAATTGCTGTATTATATGGGCAAATCACCTAATCGGTGCAATTTCCTGACATGTTGGGCAATAATGCGTACCTCTTCCGCTTACTTTTATCTTTTCAATTGCTGTACTACAATCATTACATGCTTTCCCTTCTTGCCCATATGCATGTAATTGTTGTTGAAACATTCCTATTTGTCCTTGTGAATTCACATAGGAACGAATAGTTGTACCACCTTCTTGCACAGCTTTCTTCAGAGTAATGGTAGCTGAATCTACTATCTTTTCTATTTGTGCATCAGATAAATCTATACCTTTTGTAAGTGGATGAACCTTTGCAAGAAATAATGTTTCATCAACATAAATATTACCTAAACCTGCGATGACCGTTTGATCTAGCAGTATATTTTTAATCACTCTTGTACTTTTTATAACTTTCTCTTTAAATGTTTCCTTAGAAAAATCTTTTTCCAATGGGTCTTTTGCCAATTGACTTAGAGGTTTGATGAAATCCTCTGTCCCTTTTTCAAATACATGCATCGTTCCAAATTTACGTACATCTCGGTAACGTAATTCAGAGTCATCCGTAAATTGAAAAATAACATGCGTATGTGGAAGCAACTCTTCTGCTTTAGGATGCACACCATACTT
>JAJUGF010000073.1 GCA_029268495.1 Gracilibacillus sp. | reverse complement strand
TACCAATCAGTCAGAGTTTACAACTCCAACTGATTGAAGTCTCACTTTATCTCAGTTGGTTCACTCCAGTCTCTACGTTTCTAAACGGGCGCTTTCTCTTTTGGATTTACAAACCTCTTCATTTTACATGATTTTATGTCTTGTTAGTGAGGTTTTTTAGGAAAGCGTTTTCTAATATAATATGACATAAGGTGAACGCTTACAAAAAAGGGCTGTTAGGTTAGGAGAGAAGGAGTATGAATAGCGAGAATAATATGTATCATCAACAAGATACGTCACCAGTTAAGAAGCCGATTATGGTTGGAGTAGGGAATAAAAAGAAAAAAGGACCAACTAATAAAAATTTCTTTCAACGTGCAAGCAAACAAAAAGCACTTTTGCTTATGTCATTACCATTTGTCGTCTGGTTATTAATCTTTAAATATATACCTATAGGTGGATGGCTTATGGCATTCCAAAACTACAAACCACAATTTGGTTTTCTGGAACAAGAATGGGCAGGATTAAAGCATTTCCGCGACTTATTTAATGAACCAATGTTTTATACAGCGCTTGAAAATACGTTGGGTATGGGTATTTTAGGACTTATATTTGGAACGCTATCCGCAATTATGTTTGCATTGTTATTAAATGAGCTAAGGTTTATGCATTTAAAGAAATGGACACAAACTATTTCTTATTTACCACACTTTGTCTCATGGGTAATTGTAGCCAATATTGTTATTACAATGCTTTCGCAAGAAGGTGTCATTAACAATATGTTAGTCGGAATTGGTTTAATTGATCAACCAATCAATTTTATGGCTAAACCAGATATGTTCTGGGGAATTGTTACATTTGCTGATGTTTGGAAAGAAACAGGGTGGAATGCCATTATTTACTTAGCTGCAATGGCAGGTGTTGATCCACAATTGTATGAAGCAGCAAAAGTGGATGGAGCAAGCAGAATGCGTCAAATGTGGCATATTACATTACCAAGTATTAGACCAGTAATTATTGTGTTATTGATTTTAAGTATTGGTAATCTCATTAATATTGGTTTTGAAAAACAAATGTTACTCGGAAACAATATTGTTGCAGATAAAGCATTAGTTATTGATCTCTATGCGCTCGATTATGGTATAGGAATGTTCCGTTATTCATTCGGTACGGCAATTGGAATATTTAAATCTGTTATAAGTGTAATATTAATACTTATTTGTAATAGTATTGCGAAACGTATTGGTGAAGGAAGGGTATTCTAACATACCAAATAGAGAGGAGAACAAGAAATGAAAAGTAAATGGACCACATTTGATATCGTTTTAACATTATTTATGATATTTGTTGTAATCATTACGTTGTATCCTTTTCTAAATATTCTAGCAATCTCATTAAATGATGCTGTGGATACAGCTAAGGGTGGCATTCACATATGGCCAAGAGAATTTACATTTGCTAATTATGAACAAATCTTTGGTAGTAACGATCGACTTTTTCAAGCGTTTTTCATGTCGATATTACGAACTGTAGTAGGAACTGTTACAGGTATTATTGCAAGTACGATGCTTGCATATACACTTAGTCGAAAGGACTTCGTGTTAAACAGGTTTGTTGGATTTATTCTAGTACTTACAATGTTTATCAGTGGAGGATTAATTCCAGAATATATGTTAATCCGTAATCTTGGTTTGATTAATGATTTTTCTGTATACATTTTGCCAATGTTGTTATCTGCGTTTAATGTAATCATTATTCGCTCATTTATGGATAATTTACCAAAGGCGTTAGAAGAATCTGCAAAAATAGATGGTGCGAATGACTTTGTTATTTTTAGTAAAATAATTATTCCATTATGTTTACCAGTAATTGCTACAATTGCATTATTCTTAGCTGTTGGACAATGGAATAGTTGGTTTGACACATATTTATATGCAAGAGGAAATGAAGCATTAACGACATTACAATTTGAATTAATGAAAATCATTGATAATGCAAATTTGTCTAGTAGTGATATTAATTCACAAAATGCAGAAGTGATTGCAGGTCAAACTAACCCACAATCTATTAAAATGGCAATCACAATCATTGCAACTGTTCCAATACTACTCGTTTATCCGTTTTTACAAAAATATTTTGTAACGGGTCTTACCATTGGTGCAGTGAAGAGCTAAGGTATTAATTTTATATTAATATACAAAAAAATTAAAAATGGAGGGGTTCATGCATGAAAAGTAAGTTGTCTCGTCTTACATTATTATTCTTTTTACTTATTGGAGCATTTGTTTTAGTCGCTTGTAACAATGGCGAAACTTCCAAAGAAAGTGAAGAGGAGAAGAATTCTAACTCATCCGAATCAGAGGAGGAAAAGCCTTCTGCAGAAAATCCATTAACATTAACATTCTTTAGTGCAGATGGTGTTGAAAAAGAGTTTGATGATCCTGTCGCTCAAGAAATCACTGAAAAGACAGGAATTAAATTGGAGTTAGATTATCCTGTTGGTGGCAATGATGAAGCGATACCATTAATGATTGCTAGTGGAGATTACCCAGATCTTATTTATGCAAAAGGGGATATTGGTAAGTTAATTGAAGCTGGTGGAGTAATAAAATTAGATGATCTAATTGAAGAAAAAGGAGACAATTTAAAAGCAATGTATGGTGATCAAATCGATCGCTTACGTAATTCTATTGATGATCCAAGTATTTATACTGTTGGTACTTATGGAGTGGAGAATGCATATTGGCAAACAAGTGGAACTTTCCAAATTCAATTAGATGTATTACGTGAACTAGGCTATCCAGAAATTAATACATTAGATGAATTTGAAGCTGCATTAACAGAATACTATGAAATGTATCCTGAAATCGATGGTCAAAAAACAATTCCATTATCTCTGTTAGGCAGTGACTGGCGTTGGTTGATTACTGTTGGCAACCCTGCAGGATTTGCAGCAGGTTTACCTGATGATGGACAATGGGCTGTAAATGATGAAACAGGTGAAACAACATATAAATTCTTATTACCAGAATTTAAAGAATACTTTAAATGGTTGAATGGAATGAATGCGAAAGGTTTATTAGATCCAGAATCATTTACGCACACGTATGATACGTACATTTCAAAATTATCATCTGGTAGAGTATTATCCGTAGCAGATCAAGATTGGGATATTGGAGATGCAGACAAAGCATTAGTAGCAGACGGTAAAGAGTGGAGAACATGGGCGCCACTACCTGTGACTTTAGATGAAGATAAAGTACATCAAGGATTAAAAGACTATGGTTTTGCTGGTGGCTGGGGTATCGCTATTTCATCAACTAGTGAGCACCAAGAAGAAGCATTTGAATTCTTAGATTGGATGGCATCCGAAGAAGCGCAGATATTAGTTAATTGGGGTGTAGAAGGTGAAAACTACGATATTGTAGATGGTAAACGTGTAATGCAAGAAGATGACCGTGAACGTATGAACACAGATGCTGATTATGGAAAAGAAACAGGTGTTGGTTTCTATGTCTATCCATTCCCGCAGTGGGGTAATGGTGCTGTTGACTCTACTGGTCAATCGATTACACCAAACTCTGAACAAGATATCATTGATAACTTCAATAGTGCTGAAAAAGAAGTTATAAAAGAATATGGAATGACGAATTGGATTGAGTGGTTCCCACCTACAGAAGAATTAGGAATTTCTAATCATGGTACTGTAGCTAACTATAGTATTGCTGCAGGTAGTGATATTCAAATCATTCAACAAAAAGCAGATGATTTAACAGAACAAATGATTACACAAGCTATTTTAGGTGATCCAGCAGATTTTGATCAAACATGGGAAGATATGGTTAAGCAATTAGAAGATATGAATATAGAGCAAGCAAATGAAGAAATGACACAAAAAACTTTAGATATTATGGAGCTTTGGGGCACGAAATAAGTTTTAATGAGCCTGATTCCTTAAAGGAATTCAGGCTCTGTATACATAATAATGGAAAGAAGTGACGAACATGACCGAGTCATATTATTTATGTTTTGATATTGGTGGTACAAATGTAAAGTATGGCGTATTAAATGCGTTGGGAAGTTTTGTGACACAAGGTCATTATAGTACGAATAAATCATCTAAAAAGACATTTATTCAAGATATAACGAATAAAGTAAATGAAATCACATCAACATATGCAATTAAACGAATTGGCATTAGTTTTCCAGGATTTATTAATGTGGATACAGGCTATGCAGAATTTGCTGGTGCAATCGATGTGTTGCATGGGGAGAATATTTTAGCACTATTATATGAAAATATTACCCTACCAATTGTGATTGAGAATGATGCCAATTGTGCAACTTTAGCAGAAAAACTAACAGGTAATGCAAAAGATTGTGATGATTTTATATGTATGACAATAGGAACAGGTATTGGTGGGGGAATATTTATTAATGGAAAATTAGTAAATGGTCACACGTTTAAAGCAGGCGAATTTGGTTTAATGATTATAGATGGAATGGTTAACGGTTATAAAAATATGCATGAAATAGCGTCAACAAGTGCATTGATTCATACATATAAAGAAGCAAAAGGCTTAAATGAGAGTGAAAAAGTGGAAGGAGACCAAGTTTTTCGTGAAGCGTTGGAAGACAGACAAGTGAAGAGATTATTGGATCAATGGTTCTCTTATGTTAGTTTTGGCATTTTCAATTTAGCAGCAACACTTAATCCTGAGAAGATATTGATAGGTGGAGGCATTAGTGTGCGTGAAGATTTGTACGAAATGTTAGAAGAAGCGTTACTTGCTATTCCTTCATGGCAAGATATTCGTTGTATGATTGAACCATGTAAGCATCATAATGAAGCTGGAATGATTGGCGCATTATACAAATGTATAGAGGAGGAAAATCAATGATACATGAGAAGTTACCTAAGATTTGGTATGGTGGTGATTATAATCCTGAACAGTGGAATGAGGAGACTTGGCAAGAAGATCAACGCATGTTTCAATTGGCAGGAATAGATGTTGTAACAATAAATGTATTTTCATGGGCACTTAATCAACCTGATGAGACTACATATGATTTCACATGGTTAGATGGAACAATCGATCGTTTGTACACTGAAGGGGTACATATTTGTCTTGCAACTAGCACTGCCGCTCATCCTGCGTGGATGGCAAAGAAATACCCAGATGTTTGTCGAGTTGACTTTGATGGAAGAAAAAGAAAGTTTGGGGGAAGACATAATTCGTGTCCAAATAGTCCAACATATCGTCATTATGCAAGTGAAATAGCGGATAAACTTGGTGAACGATACAAAGACCACCCAGGTATATTGGTGTGGCATGTATCTAATGAATATGGTGGATATTGTTATTGTGACAATTGTGAAAAACAATTTAGAGTCTGGTTAAAAAATAAATATCATACATTAGATGCACTAAATGAACAATGGTGTACAAGATTTTGGGGACATACGTTTTATCAATGGGATGAAATTGTTGTACCAAATATCAGAACTGAAGAATGGTTTGGAGGTCAAAATACAAACTTTCAAGGTATTTCATTAGATTATCGTAGATTTCAATCAGATAGTTTATTAGAAACCTTTAAGTTAGAAAGAGATGCATTAAGAAAACATACACCAAATATTCCGGTAACGACTAATTTAATGGGTCTGTATCCAGAACTAGATTATTTTAAATGGGCAAAAGAAATGGATGTTGTCTCATGGGACAATTATCCTTCTATTGATACACCTGTAAGTATGACAGCAATGACACATGATTTAATGCGTGGATTAAAGAGTGGACAACCATTTATGCTTATGGAACAAACGCCAAGTCAACAAAATTGGCAAGCATACAATGCATTAAAACGCCCAGGAGTCATGCGTTTATGGAGTTATCAGGCTGTTGCACATGGTGCAGACACAGTGATGTTCTTCCAATTAAGACGCTCTCGAGGTGCGACTGAAAAATATCATGGAGCAGTAATTGAACATGTAGGGCATGAGAAAACACGAGTATTTAGGGAAGTTGCTGAATTAGGGGAAGAATTACAGCGGCTTGGTGATCAAATTATTGGAGCACGAGCACAAGCAAAAGTAGGAATTGTTTTTGATTGGGAAAATCGTTGGGCAATTGAGTTGTCTAGTGGTCCATCTGTTGCACTAGATTACGTGAAAGAAGTTCATAAATATTATGATGCTTTTTATAAAAAGAATATTCCTGTAGATATGATTAGTGTCTATGAAGATATAAGTAAGTATGATATTGTCATTGCACCAGTGTTGTATATGGTAAAAGAAGGGCATGCTGAAAGACTAAAGCAATTTGCAAAAAATGGTGGTACGTTTATAACTACATTCTTTAGCGGCATTGTGAATGAAAATGATCTTGTTACACTAGGTGGTTACCCAGGAGAATTAAGAGAACTTTTAGGTATTTGGGCAGAAGAAATCGATGCATTAGATCCTTCAGTTTATAATGAAATTGTATTGGAATCGCCGATAGGCAAACTTTCAGGAACGTATACATGCAATATTCTATTTGATCTCATTCATACAGAAGGTGCAGAAGTTCTAGCAACATATGGGAATGAATTTTATAAAGGAATGCCTGTTGTTACAAAGAATAAATATGGGAATGGGAATGCATATTACATCGCTTCAAGTCCTGATGAATCATTTATGGATGACTTTATATCCACAATAGTAGAAGAGCATGGCATCAATGGTATTATGCAGTCAGAAGACCAAGTAGAAGTAGTAGAAAGAATCAAGGATGGGGAACATTATATCTTTGTATTGAATCATCAAGCAAAAGATGCATCCTTTGATACTGCTGGTAAATCATATATTAATATACTCACAAACCAATTAGTAAAAGGAAAAACAAGCATTAAAGCAAGAGATGTATGCATATTAAGAGAGGAGAAATAAGATGAAATTTACAGATGGTAACTGGATGGTTCGAAAAGGATACACAATACATTTTCCAAAATTAATTCATGAAGTAGAAGAAGGTGATGGTTCTATTACATTATATGCTCCTTGTAAGTATTTGAATCATCGTGGTGATACACTTGATGGGCCATTATTAACAATGAAGGTATCTTCCCCAATAGACGATGTAATCCGTGTGGAAACATGGCATTTTAAAGGTGAAAAAGAAAGATTACCTAAGTTTTCTATAGAAGAACAAGTGAATACAATTGAAGTAAAAGATGATGGGAAAGAGGTATCGTTTACAACTGGTCAGTTAACTTTAACCATTCAAAAACAAGACTTTTCTTTATCTTTTACTAATAATGATGGACTTTTAACAGATAGCAAAGGAAAAGGATTGGCATGGATTGAAGGTCCTGAAGAGAAAACATACATGCGAGGTCAACTACGACTAGGAGTTGGTGAGCATATTTATGGCCTGGGTGAACGCTTTACTCCATTTGTAAAAAATGGCCAGACCGTTGACATTTGGAATGAAGATGGTGGCACAAGTTCAGAGCAATCTTATAAGAATATTCCATTTTTCTTAAGTAGTAAAGGATATGGTGTTTTTGTAAATCATCCAGAATTGGTTAGTTTTGAACTAGGTTCTGAAACAGTATCACGTTCTCAATTTAGTGTAGAAGGGGAATATTTGGATTATTATTTTATTAATGGACCGACACCTAAAGAAGTAATTAGTAGATATACAGCGTTAACTGGTCGTCCAGCGCTACCACCAGCATGGTCATTTGGATTGTGGTTATCGACGTCCTTTACGACAGATTATAATGAAGAGACCGTGAATCACTTTGTTGATGGAATGGCAGAGCGTGGCATTCCATTAAGTGTATTTCATTTTGATTGTTTCTGGATGAAAGAATTTGAGTGGAGTAATTTCTTATGGGACACACGTAATTTTCCAGATCCTGAGGGAATGTTGAAACGCTTGAAGGATAAAGGATTAAAAATCTGTGTTTGGATTAATCCATATATTGCTCAAAAATCCTATTTGTTTGATGAAGGAATGGAAAAAGGATATTTAGTAAAAAAACCTAATGGGGATGTGTGGCAATGGGATTTATGGCAAGCAGGTATGGGGCTTGTAGACTTCACTAATCCTGATGCAGTGAAATGGTTCCAAGCCAAACTGAAAGCATTACTCGATATGGGCGTAGATTCTTTTAAAACAGATTTTGGTGAGAGAATTCCGACAGATGTGGTTTACTATGATGGATCAGATCCACAAAAAATGCATAATTATTACGCATATATGTATAATGAAGTGGTATTTGATTTATTAAAAAACGAAAAAGGCGAATCAGAAGCCATTTTATTCGCTCGTTCTGCTACAACAGGGGGCCAGAAATTCCCTGTTCATTGGGGAGGAGATTGCGACTCTACATATGACGCAATGGCAGAGAGTTTAAGAGGCGGATTATCTTTAACCACATCTGGATTTGGCTACTGGTCACACGATATAGGTGGATTTGAAAATACTGCGACACCTGATGTTTTTAAACGTTGGACAGCATTTGGTTTGCTATCTAGCCATAGTCGTTTTCATGGTAGTTCTTCTTATAGAGTCCCATGGAACTTTGATGATGAAGCAGTAGATGTAGCGAGACATTTTACTAAATTAAAGAATAGCTTAATGCCATATTTATATAGTCAAGCAGTAGAGAATAGTGAAACAGGGGTCCCTGTAATGAGATCCATGCATTTAGAGTTTCCTGATGATCCTTTATGTGAAACATTAGATCGTCAATATATGCTAGGTGATGCCATCTTAGTTGCTCCAATATTTAACGAAGAAGGTATCGGATCGTTTTATTTACCAAAAGGAAGTTGGACACATTTGTTAACAGGTGAGAAATCTAGTGGTGGAACATGGATAAAACAAATATATGATTACTTCAGCTTACCTTTGTTTGTTAAGAACAATACTATTTTGCCTGTCGGACAAAGTGAAGAAAATCCTGTTTACGATTATTTAGATGGACTTACAATCAAAATATTTAGTTTAGAAGATGGTGTGCATATAGAACGTACTATAGTTAATGATAAAGGCAAAAAAGAAGCTAGTATTTCAGTGACTCGCAAGGCTAAAGATATTTATGTGAAGACAACTGGAATTAAAAAGGCATATACTATCGAAGTTGTTGGTGAGAAGAAAATAGAAGTAGAAGCAGGTAAAACAGAAGTAACATTATCGATTTGAATCTCATAACAAGATAATTAATCAGATCAACAAAACCGAATTTCTACAAGAAACAAGTAGAAATTCGGTTTGTTATGTTACTAGGTAAGATGTAGAACAAACAGT
>JAJUGF010000072.1 GCA_029268495.1 Gracilibacillus sp. | reverse complement strand
CGTATATCAAATTTTCTATTTTGGATAAGCAAAGATCACATAGCGATCTGGTGCATCTCCAATATAAGAAAATGGATAACAAGTGGATACCGTCAATACTTCATCTTGTCGATTATAGTCAATAACCGTTGTGTCATCTGCCTTCTAGTTCTCCAAATTGCCGAAATACAGTATCTCGATGACCAGACAATACTATTTGTTTATTTTCACCTGGAAAACCGGTCCCAGTATAATGCCCTACACCTTGAGCTAATTCTTCTTCATCTGTTCCCTCGATGATAGGTATTTCTCTATCAAGTCGAGGAATGTAAAAGACACCAATGCTATCCCCTTCTCTAATTGCATCGTAATTAAATATCGTAACATCATCAATTGTTGTTATTACTTCATCTGAGACCTCTTTGCTTATTTCTTCCAACCGCTTACTCTCCATCACACTAGAATAATAAAATTGATACCCTCCATATGTAAGGAATACAACGCCAACAAGAATGAACAGATATGATAACTTTTTTAACATCCAAATCTCCTCTACAATCTCTAATATCTCTCACATACCTTAGTTAGCTTACAAAAGTTATGTGAAAATTTGATGAAAATAACAACATAAGCAGAAATGTAAATGTTGGAGGATATCAAAGAGAGAAACCTTGTTGGGCTTGAAAATCAGTGTTGACTTTATTTCTGTTTGATTCTTTAAATCTTGTATTCTCTGATAGTTCGAGTTTTCAATGATAACTTCAATACATCTATAATTACTAATTTTCATAGCTATAAAATAGGTCTATCTCCCTCTATGGAGTCGTATATTTATGTGGTAATATATGTATAATATTACTCATTATTAAAAAAAGAGGTAGAACATGTCAACTATCATTCAATCAAACTTGTTGTGTAAAGAATACAAGAAAAATAAAGCTCTAAAGGAAGTGAATATAGAAATAGAAGCAGGTCAAGTTGTTGGTCTTTTAGGGAAAAATGGCGCAGGAAAAACCACACTAAATAAAATCATCACAGGTTTAACTTTTCCATCAGCAGGAAGCATAGAAGTATTTGGAAAGGTACCTATTGGTGGGGATAAACGTATTGGCTATTTGTCTGAAAATATTGCATTATATCCACATCTTAGCGCAAAAGAGAATATAGAGATTAGTCTTTTGCAAAATGGTCATTCTCCTAATCGAAAACAAATCAATCATATATTAGATACTGTCTCCATTGACAATACTAGAAAGAAGGCAAAAGATTTTTCTCTAGGTATGAAAAGGAGATTGCAGGTAGCTATGACCATATTAACAAGTGAGAGAGATCTCCTTATTTTAGATGAACCAACAAATGGACTTGATTTAGATGGTGTTATGTGGTTAAAGAAAATGGTTTCAGAATGTAAAGCGCAAGGAAAAACAATATTATTATCGAGCCATTCTATTGAACAAATGGAGGATATCTTAACAGATTATTTCATTTTACATAAAGGAAACGTTGTAGATACTGGTAAAGTAGATATCCATAACAATGATCTGATTACATTGGAGCTCAAAAAAGAAGATTTCTCGCTCGCAATACAATTATTAGATACTACAAATAGCACTTACATACAAGAAAATACCGACCTTCATATCGTATTACATCACGAATATATGTATTATTTACAGATTCTAAATTCAAATGGAATCTATCCAATAGCATATAATTTAAAGAGAAAAACACTTGTAGATCGTTTCCATCAATTTACTGGTGGTGAAAAGGATGCTTAGAAAACAATTAAAAGCTGAAGTAAAGAAAATACAAAAATTACCTGGAATTATAATTGTTACTCTTTTATGTTTTTTATTTTTTGTGATGCTATATTACCAAAAAGCAATCAACATCCATTCAGGTTTTTTTACACCAGATTTATTAACTATCGAATATATGAGTTCATTTAATTTGCTATTATTGTCGCTCGTTGGGTTTGTACCTATATCAATAGTTGGTGCATATATCGGTGGAATTGATTATGTGTTTAATACAAATGTATACACTATTGGCACAAATGGACGATTAAAATCTACAATCGTAAAGATGATTACACTATTTATTATTATACTTACCTTTATATGTTTTACTGTAATTCTAGGTGTAGTTGAAAGTATCATGTTGAATCGAATTAAATTACAAAATGTTGATTGGAATCTACTAATCAAACAAGTATTCAGTTGTTATATCATACTATCATTATCTGGTTTATTAGGTTTCTTTGGAGCAACAATAACAAAAAGAGTATACGGTGGAATTATGATTGGCACTGTTTTTCCAATTATTTTCGGACAAATGGTACGGTACACTCCATTCTTACGTCCATTAACAATAGAAAGCTATACTTCATCTATTGTCTATCACTCTTTTCATAACTTGTCTAATGATCCGCAAATACAAGTTCAGATTGTTCATCGACTGACATATGAAACAAGTCTCTTCATCATTTTTGCACTCATCATATTGTTTTGTTTTATAACTACTATTATGGTATCTAGAAGAAATTTTAATGCATAGGAGAAAAATCATTGAAAAAATATACATGGTATTTAGTAGGAATTGCGATTATTTTAATTATTTTTATTGTCTTATCTAATACAAATCTGTTTCAAGACAAAGCAATCTCATCTGATGGATTACAAACAAATATAACGTATATGGATGGATCGACAGAATTAGTGAGAGATATTACCATTGAGGGGAATTTGATTAAGAAAAAGAATGTAAGCTTTCCAACACTTCTTGAAGAAGAAAATACGATTGTTTTTAAGCAAGATGTTCCAAGTGATGTAGAGTTGGTTATTACAGATTCTCACGGAAAAGAGATTTTTGCAAAAAAGATGGGAACAAGTGAGGAATATTCATTTTCTGCTACAACTGAGAAAGGTACCATTGTAGTCAAAATGGAAAGCGGAGATCATCATTATTTCTTTAGTATAAACGAAAGGAACTAGTAGTATGAGTTATTGGATACTTGCTGAAACAAAAAAGATAGTAAAAAATAGAACTTTAACAATAACACTTCTATTGTCTTTTGCATTTATGATCTATATTCTATTCGATCCATTTCCTTACAAGGATTTGCACATATCAACATACATAAGCTCTGTTTTTCTATTATCTCTTACTATATTCGGTGCGCTACCAATGATAGTAATGGGTGCTTTCTTAAGTTATCAAGAATATTCATGGAATACATTTCAATATTTAGCCAATACTTATTCACGTACCAAACTATATTTGATTAAATCTAGTTTTCTATTCATTGCAAGCTTTATCTTGCCTGCATTAACCGTAATTTTTGCTGTTGTCATCCATTTTTTCATTGGTGTGTCAGGTAATAGTTTGAGCTTTCAAGTGCTTATGCAGTATTTTACTGTAAGTTTGTTTGGCTTTTTCTGGGGCTACAGTGCGTTTATCCTTTCCCTACTAACGAAAAGCGCTGCATTTAGTATTGTCGCACTATTTCTATTAAGTTTCTTTGAACCTGCATTTTATATGCATATGCAACCAGATACTCTTTCATACCTTATTTTATTCAACCAAAAAGGGCTGTTAGCTTCTAGTTTTTCCAATCTAATTGAAGGAAGTTATCTAATAGTACCCGAATTTGATTATCCTTCTACACTTTGGAGTGCTAGTTATAATATTGGTATTGTGTTAGTTGTTAGTTTACTAGGGTTTATTTATATTAGACGTACTTCTATTCCAAGTTGAAGTCGTCTTCAAAAAGATTACTAGATTTCGTTATTTCCGTTCTTGCTTACTTCCACAACTATTATTGTTATGAAAAATAGAAAGAGAGGCTGTTTTCCTCTTCTAAAAACAGCCTCTCTTCTTCAAATGGTAATATGCACTGCTTTTTCTTGTGCTTTTAAACAAAGTTCTGCAGCCTTAAATGCATGTGCTTGCGTCATAGCATTTTCTGTTCGATTCATACAGTCTTTAATTAATTCTCCAAAGAAGGGAAAGCCTACTTTTCCATTTAAATCAAAATGTTGTTCCCCTTTTTGATTGACTAAATATAATTGATTTCCGCCTTTGTCTGTTGCTAAGTCTACATATTTGCGAATTTCAATCGTACCTTCCGTGCCAATAATAAATGTGCGTCCATCTCCCCAAGTGCTTAATCCATCTGGCGTGAACCAATCCACACGGAAGTATTGTGTTGCGCCATTGTCACCTAATAATGTACAATCACCATAATCCTCAAGTTCAGGATAGTTAGGGTTATGATAGTTGGCTACTTTGCTATGCAAAATCTCTGCATCAGAACAACCAGTATAGTACAAAAATTGTTCAATTTGATGACTTCCGATGTCACACAGAATTCCTCCATACTTTTCTTTTTCAAAGAACCATTCAGGCCGACTAGGTGCGTTCAATCGATGTGGTCCAAATCCCGTTACTTGAATCACACGTCCAATGGCTCCTTCTTTTATTAATTCCCCTGCAAAAACAGCACTTTCTACATGTAGACGTTCACTGAAATAAACCATGTATTTTTGTTTTGTTTCAGCTACTACCTTTTTCGTTTCCTCTAACTGAGCTAATGTGGTAAAAGGGGTTTTATCAGTAAAATAATCCTTACCTGAATGTAACACTTTATTTCCTAAAGCACTACGCATGCTTGGTATAGCAGCTGCAGCTACAAGCGCAACTTCTTCATCTGCTAAAATTTGTTCTAGTGATTCCGCTCGTTTAGCTTGTGGAAATTGTTCGATAAAGCTATCCACCTTGCTTTGATCTGGATCATAGACCCATTTTAATGTTGCGCCTGCTTCGACTAACCCATTACATTGCCCATAAATATGACCATGATCTAATGCTACAGCCGCAAAAATAAATTCGCCATCCTTAACTACAGGTTTCGGTTTCCCTTTTGGTGCATAGTTCATTCCATCCGCTTTACTCATACAATTTCACTTCCCCATCTTTTTTTAAAGCTCTTGTCATGATTTTCATTGTAATATAGAATTTAAAACCAATCCGAATAGCCCATTCTTCTTAGATTTGTTGCTGATATTTCTAAGCAGTGAAATGGATCACGTCCATACGTATCATCTTGTTCAATGAAGAAATACTTTGCCCCAGCCTCTAGACTTGCATCCATAATTGCTGGAATGTTCAAATTACCTTCCCCCACTTCAGCAAATTCAATAAGGTTCATAAATTTTTGAAAAAATTGACCATTCTCTTTAAAGTCTTCCTCTGTCACCTTCAACTCACCAATTCGATAATCTTTCAAATGTATTAATGCTACACGACCTTTATATTCTTTTATGAAATCGACTGGATTGACCCCAGCACGTTGAATCCAATGAATATCTAATTCAAAGCCTAATTCCTTTGTGTTTTCTTTCATCATATCTAACAAGTATTTCCCATCATAACGCTGAAACTCAATATGATGTGTATGATAATATAATTTAATACCTTCACTCGCTAATTTAATCGCGATTTCCTCTGCACGATTAATAAAATCTAATATTTTATCCTTATCTCCCATTAGTGTTAGAGGAAGCATACCAATTCTGATGAACTCACAATCTAATGTTTTACAATCTTGAACAATTTTTTCGTAATCATCTATTAAATTTTCTTGCTTCATTCCTGGCATCATTGGTTCAAGTGGTGCTGAAATAGCTGTAATGTCTAAATTAAATGCATCACTCGCTCGTTTCATTGCTTGTACATTTTCTTCTGTCATCGGAATTTGTGATACTTCAACAGAGCGAAATCCTAATTCATAGATATTTTTCATTGTTTCATATGCTCCGATTTCTTCCACCTTGTTCTTTAACATCATCATTTGTACACCAATTGTACCTTTTGTCATGCCAAGACCTCCATTTTTAATGTTTGTTTACATTCAGAAGATTTTCGGATCAGTTCAATCATTTGCATAGAAGTATGTGCATCTCTTACATGGATGTAATTCGTTCCATCATTCCATATTTCTTGATAAAATGTATGGATTAATTTTTGATGACTTGCACCATAGTAAAATTTAGATCCTGTGAGTTTTTCATCTTCTGTAATTTTACTCTTCGCCCCATTTTCAGTAGCAATCGTTAATTGGCTATCTTTAATTGTAAATTTTTCCTTCTCGTATACAATTTGAAATTCGATGGAAGAATTCTGAGCATTCGATATAGTTGCAAAAAATAAGCCTGTCGCACCATTTTTGTATTGAATATGTGCTGTCGCAGTATCTTCCACGTCATAACCATAGTCCAATAAACAATCAATTGATCCTCTTATGGAATCTATCTCTCCTCCAAATAGCTGTAATAAATCAAGTGTATGAATCGATTGATTAATCATGACACCTCCACCAGCTGTTTTCATCTGACCACGCCACGGTTTCTCATCATAGTAAGCTTTTGGTCGATGCCATGTTACAATCCCTTTCAAACCAATTAATTCTCCATATTGACCTTGATTGATATATTGTTGTAACGTTTCTACTGTTTCATTAAGTCGATTTTGTAAGGATACGCAAATTTTTACATTCGGGTATTTTTCCTCGAGTTCCACCATTGCACGACTATCTTCGATTGTATGTGCCAGAGGTTTTTCTAATATGACATGAATGCCTCGTTCTACAACTGCTTTTGTGACTGAATAGTGTAGATGATGTGGTAAGCATATGTGTACACAATCAAGATTTACTTCATTTAACATATGAAGATAATCGGTATAAAATGGAATGTCATTCACTTTATCGGCACACTTCGGATCATGATCACAAACTGCTACTAATTGTGCGTACTTACTATTACGTATTGCTGGAATATGGATATTGGATATATCTCCTAAACCGATTACTGCAATTTTTAACACCATCTCACATCCTTACCTGTTTATTTTTCTTCCGCTCTACGTTTATTTAATTCCTCTAAATATTTGTCTTCATCGATTGGTAGTGTCACTTCTTCATTTAGCCAACTAGATAGATGCATGGCATTTGCAAGTTCTACACCGTTAATACCATCAGATCCAGGTGCAATAAGTGGCGTACCGTCTATAATGTTCGCAGCAAAATTCTCTAGTACCGCTACGTGTTGACCACCCCACACACTTTCAAATTCTAATACTTCCTCTTTATAGATAGACTCAGGTCCAGCGCCTTGGAATAATTTCATGACATCAGACATATCCATCTTGCTACTCATTTCCGCTTCAGGTGTGTGGAGTCGTTTAATCGTTACTCTCTTACTATCATTTACTATAATTTTACCTTTGTCCCCATGGATTTCTAATCGATCTGTCCCCATAATATCGTGCGTACATGTTACAAAAACACCAGTTGCGCCATTGCCATAATCGAGTATTGTCGTCACGTCATCTTCCACTGGTATAGTACGCTGATAACCATATTGCGCTTTCGTATACACCTTTTTTGGCATACCACAGATCCATTGTAATAAATCGATTTGGTGTGGAGCTTGATTTACGAGTACTCCTCCACCTTCACCATCCCATGTCGCACGCCAAGAACCTGCATCATAGTATCCTTGTGGACGCCACCATGTTGTAATAATCCAATTCGTTCTTCTGATTTTTCCAATCTCGTTATTTTCAATCATTTCCTTAACCTTCTTGTAAAGCTTATTTGTACGTTGGTTGAACATAATTGCATAGGTTAGATTTGGTTTAGTTGATGCAAATTCGTTGATTTCTTTCACTTGCTTTGTATAAACACCTGCTGGTTTCTCTAGTAATGGGTGTACATTACGTTTCAATGCTTCGATACCCATTTCAGGATGTAAATAATGTGGTACGCATGTCACAATCGCGTCTATGTTACCGCTTTCAATCATTTCGATATAATCAGAATAAAATGGAACGTTTGGAAATGCATCTTCTGCACGTTTCTTTTTGTCTAGATTTATATCACAAATCGCACCAATTTCCATATTACGTATCTGACCTTCTTTTATAAAATTCGCATATGCGCCACCTTGTTGGCCCAACCCAATAATGCCTAATCTTACTTTATTCATTTTCTTATTCACTCCTTTTATATATTTCAAGTCGCCTCCGCTGATATTCTTTTGCTGTTATGCCTACATGTTCTTTAAAAAATCGGCTAAAATGAGAAGCGCTTTCAAATCCGCATTCATCAGATAATTGTTGTAATGTTTTATCTTCTTCGATTTCGAGCAAGAATTTGACTTGTTGCAGTCTTGTCGCCATAACATATTCCATAATCGTATAGCCAGTCATTTCTTTTAATACACGTGATACATACGATTTACTAATATTCAATTCAGCGGAGATACTATCAATTGAAATCTTTTTATGAAAATTTGTTTGAATATATGTTGCTATATTCTCTGCATGTTGCATTTTAGAAAATTTTGCTTTGGATGTTTTTTGGGATGATGGTTGACTTAACCTATTGATAATAATCAACACCTGAATTAATAATGTTTTTAGCTCCCACTCTTTTTCAAGAGTAGAAAGTGTTGCATGATTGATTATCTCATTCATTTGTTTGATGATTTGTTCTACTTGCTTGATGTCTTGTTCATGCTCAGACCGTATTAAACAATGATGAATGTGATCAAAAATGTCTAAAAGATTCGTTGCACCCATCACATCTAAAATCGGGCGAATAGTTGTTGGAGAGAAATGTATATGACTTCTTACATACTCACTATCTTTTGGTAGATTCGGTTTGTGTAATGCTAGCCCATCCATGATTAATATATCTCCAGGCGATAAATCATAAATCTGATTACTAATTAAGTAGCGACAAGTGCCTTTATGAAATAAATATATTTCATACTCTTGATGTGAGTGTGCTTTGAATTCTTCATATTGTCCTTCTAGTCTGTATGAGATTAAAAATTGTGAATTCATATTATCCTCACCTTTTTCTTTCTTGTTTAATTGTATTGTAAATGCTTAGATAATAAAATAACTCTAATTGTTCATTTTATGTATTTTCTTTACTGATAGTGAACTAATAATAAATCTTATATGTACTGTTTTAAAATTTTAAAAATAATTCTTACAAATTAGAGAGCAAAAACTACAGTTGCATTTTTGTTCTCTCATTTTTCACATCTATTAAAATCTTATATCTCAATTTCTTTTATGATTTTCGCTGGATTTCCTCCTACTAAGACATTATTAGGGACATCTTTTGTCACAACAGCACCTGATGCAATCACAACATTATCCCCTACGTTTACTCCTGGATTAATAATAGCACTACCACCAATCCATACATTATTCCCAATTTTGATCGGCTTTGCATATTCTCG
>JAJUGF010000071.1 GCA_029268495.1 Gracilibacillus sp. | reverse complement strand
GAATATTCGAATAATTGCTGATTATCCGTCTTCAAAACAAGTTTTCCACCTTTTTTTAAAATGGTTTGATATTGTTCTAAAAATGTATGATAGGTTAGTCGACGTTTTTCATGGCGATTTTTTGGCCAAGGATCTGAGAAATTCAAATATATGGTATCTACTTCATCCTCTTCAAAGAACTCTGTTACTTTTTCTGCATTTTCATTCACTAAACGAACATTTTTACAACCAACTTCTTTTACTTTATCAATTGTCGAAACAATAATACTTTTTACAAGTTCCATTCCAATAAAATTAATAGAAGGAAACTGTTTAGCCATACCTGAAACAAATTGTCCTTTACCAGAACCGATTTCTAAATGAATCGGATTGTCATTTGTGAAAATTTGCTTCCATTTCCCTTTATTTTCTATTGGATTTAATTCTACAATCGATACATTTTCTTTTAGATAATCATCTGCCCATGGTTTATGTCTAGCTCTCATCGTTTTTCTCCTTTTGTATTTAAGAATATTGTAACATTCTGTATAGTTTTTATAAAAATGCTTACTCTAAATATGAGGTGATAAAATATGTCTTTGAATATTAATAATCAATTAGAACTTTTACATGATTTACTCAGCCTTCATGCTGAAGAAGGATGTGGTAGTAAATCAGAGTGTGAACAAATTGCTCGACTTATTCAGTCCATTCAACAACAAAACACCATCCAATCTCCATTAACAAATCATTACGATCATATTCGTAAATATGGAGAAGATGGTGCTGTTACTTCCACAATGGAACAACATATTTTAAGTCACCAAGAAGCTTTTTCTACATGGTTACAGTCTATTAAAGATTCCAATTATTAACTTGGTAAAGAAGCTGGTTTAATTCTTCGTAATGATAATTAGCTTCTTTGTCCTTTTTCTGTTGAACTGCCCAAGCATAACCAATAATTTCATCTATTAATAAATACCAGTGCATTCTTTGCATTAATTCATAACTATATTCTAAACCATATTGGTTTAACCACTGTTCCCAGTCTTCCACTGGAATATAGGATTGAAGAATTCTCCCTATATCCATTGCAGGGTCTCCAACTCTTGCGTTATCCCAATCAATTAAATATAATTCGCCTTCTTCAGATAACATCCAATTATGATGATTTAAATCACAATGACAAACAACTGTATGATTAACTGGCATGACGTTTACACGTTTTTGTAAATATTTATATATTTTACGAATAAGAAGTGAATGATTTAACTGGCTATTTTGTTCAATAATCTCTTTCACCATTTGAAGACTATTGACAGGCGTAACCGTTGTTTTCTCAATTCTTAATAACATATCTAATAATTCGGAGGAATGATGAATTTTACTAAGTAGTGTAGCAACTTTTGGATGCTGCATTTCTTCAACATTTAATGCTTTACCTTCAAGCCACTGTTGTGCAGTAACAACATCACCATTTTCTAAGCGCTTTGTCCATACTAATTTAGGAACAATGCCTTGTGCTGATAATACAGCTAAAAAAGGTGAGGAGTTGCGCTTTAAGAACAACCGCTTTTTATTTGATTGTGCGTAATATGCTGCGCCAGTTGAACCACCAGCAGGCTCAATAATCCAGCCTTCTCCTAAAATGTGTTCCACAGTTGTCACCCTCGATTCCTCGTAATCTATTCTTCATTTCTATCAAAAAAAAATAGAGAATAGTAATAATAGATTACCGCAAAACTAGACATAATTTCAAGTATTTATTGTGAATTTCCTAAAATTCATTGAAATTTTGTCTATTATTGTCCTCATTTTTGTCATTTTCTCTGTGCCATTCCGGTCTTCTGAATGATGTTGTTTCACAATGTTGCAGAATGGCATTTGCTATTTTTAATTGATCAAATTTTATTGGAGATTGCAATTTACGCTTTTCTTTGAGCCAATCTTCATGATTGATTTTATCTACATATCTTGTTCGGTAAGGCTCTTTTTTCATTTCTATTACATTATGATGTGCCAATATCGTTCGATAAATAGGGAAGTCTAATTCATGTTTATCTAAAATGGATTGAATGACCTTCTCCGTTCTTTTTAATGACGGTATTGGACTTAATACTTTTGTTTGCACATTGCGTTCTTCGATATACCAAACTCTTTCTTCATCAGCAATAATTTTATATTTTTCATCTTGTTCAAATAATGTAATCACTTCAATACTTAATGGACTAATTAAAATGATATCTCCATCCATCAAATGATTTTTCAATGAAAAAATCGGTTCATACAGTACTAAATAATTATCAGGGATGCGCTGAAGAAAATATCTCAATTGTACATTGTTATCATAAGATTTATCGATAAAAGACATATTACTAATTGTAGTAGATGCCCACTTTAATTGGAATTGGAATAATTTGTTTAAATAAAAATATTTCAATTCTTCTTCAGTTTGAGGAATTGCTTCAAATGTATGCTCATTCTTATCATCCGGTTCATTTGCATCTGTTTTGTGAAAGAAATTCCATCGATTTCTTTCAGGCTCTGTCTGATCATTTTCTTCACTGTGCTCAAGTTTTTCTTGCCATTCAAGCTTAAGCTTTTTCCAATTTTCTTGTTTTAATCTTACAAACTGACTTGGATAATGGAAGATATCTGTTTCATATCGTGATATATAGTCTCTAAGTTTGATAAGTTGGGCCAATTTTATCCACACTTTCTTTATCTTAATGTAACGATTTTTTCTGGTATATATTTTACTGCAGCTGTTGGATTAATACGATACAGCGCAATTTCATTTATAATTGTTGATGCCTCTTCTAATGTTGGGATCAAATTCTCGGTCAAATACTCATTCTTATCTTTCCACTTTTTTGCAATAGTTACATGTGGTGTAAATACACGATGATCTATTGGAAAATCATTTTTTTTACAAATTGTTTGAACTCGATCATGTAAATCGTTTAATATGTTAGTGTTTTCTACTTCTACCCATAAGACACGGGGTTGATTTGTTTTACCGAACCCATTCATTCCACTTAACATCATTTTGAAAGATGGAAAATTCTCTAATTGGTCTAAATCCTTACTCAATATACTCTTTTTTTCCTCTGATAATTCACCTAAAAATTGTAGTGTAACATGAAAGTCTTCTTCATGTACCCAAATTTGATAAGGCAATTGACTTGATTTTATTTTTGCTTGTTGGTCATATATCCATTTTTTTATATTATTATCAAATTTGATAGCAATAAAGTAATGATTGGAAGTCATCGTATATCAGAAGCTCCTCTAATAATTGTATTGTAGGTCTCTTTATCACAGATTACATAAAGTTCTGCATCATTAGGAATAGTTTCTTCTAACATACGGTTAATATTTAATTTGTTGCGATCTGCAATTAGAGTGGCACCTTGTGCTAATAATTGTTCAAATGCTTCACCATATGTTCTCCAATTAGGTTTTACAGGGATATAATATAAATCATCTCCTTCTGTTCTTTTTAAAAGTTGAGAGAAGATGTTAGAAACTCCTTTTCTAAATGCGGATCGAACAAACAATGAAGAAATGGTTTCATCAGATAATATAAATTCATCCACATTCATATACTTGAAATTCTTTAAATGCTTTTCTTCTTTAATTTCGACAATGGTATAGATACTTGAAGCAATTGATTCAATCGTTGAAGCAATTAATAATGTCTGACCATCTGCTAGTTGACCATTATTTATAGTTTCATTTGCAAACACTAATACAGCAGTCGCATCATGAATATTCGCTCGCTCTAATGTTTCCTTCTCTGTTGCATCCCCTTTAATGTAGAAGATATTCGTTTCTAATATCGGTGCTTTGTCTAATGTATCGATAATAATCACGTCAATTTTCTCATTTGTTGCCATCATCTCTTTTATAGCAATTTTAGCTTTTTGTGACCAGCCAATTATAATATAATGTCCTTTTCCGTTATACACAATATCACCTTCTACTCTTTTTTTTCTAAATACTGAAAAAGCATCAATTACTTTTCCAATTACAATACCAATTAATCCAATTCCAAAAACATATAGAAACAGTGCAATTACTCGTCCTGCAACCGTAACTGGATAGAAATCTCCATACCCTACAGTTGTTACAGTCGTCATTACCCACCATAAACCATCAAAGAATGTCGGAAATGTATCTGATTCTATTTTCACAATCAAAAATGATGAAAAAGCAACAAGAAATATACTTATAATAAATAACAAATGATTAGATATATGAATGACTTTTCTAAAGAGTGACTGAAGTATTATCATTTATTTCCCTCCCAAATATAAAATATCTGTAAATTCTAACTATTATAACTAGAAAAAAATATATATTATGTGTAAAATAATAGTAACAACTTGCATATGCTTTTAATGGTTACCGATAACTTTTAAGGAGTGATTCTTTGAGTCAATCAACCACCCGCATGCTATCTCGTGTTAAAGCAGTTTATCTATTCATTAAAGAGAATGGGCCTGTGACGACAAATGAAATAGCAGAAGAATTTGGTATTACAGACCGTACAGCACAACGAGATTTACATTTGTTAGCGTATAACGGGCTTGTCGATAGCCCAAATCGGGGAAGTTGGGAAATTACAAAGAAAAAGGTAAAAATATCATAGCAATGAATATATGTTTCATATAAACTGTAACCAGCATAAATTTTTATGCTGGTTTTTTATTGTAATATAAACAGATGATACTATATTGATGGAATAAGTTTTTTTAACAATCTTTAAGTAATTGTAGTTCTTCAATAGATAATTCTCTGTATTTTCCAATAGGCAGTTTCTCATCCAATACTAAAGGGCCCATTTCTAACCTCTTTAAATAGATCACCTTTTTATCTACTGCTTCAAACATTCTTTTCACTTGATGAAATTTTCCTTCTGATATAATGACTTCTACTTCTGATATATCAGCAGATGATAGAATATTTAAGCTAGCTGGCTTCGTAATATAATCCCCTATATTGACACCTTTTGCGAATGTATGTCTATCCATTTCTGTAACGATACCTTTCACTTTTGCAAAATATTTTTTGTCTACATGCTTTTTTGGTGAAAGTAAATTGTGAGCAAGCTTTCCGTCATTTGTAAGTAAGAGCAATCCTACTGTGTCTTTGTCTAGTCGACCCACAGGGAATAAGTCAGCTATCTGGTCTTTTTTGTCCAACAAGTCAATCACTGTCCTATGTTCCTCATCTACCGTTGCAGAGATTACTCCTTTGGGTTTATAAAGCATCAAATACTTGAACTGCTCATACTGTACTATTTCTCCTTTACATGTAATTTGATCTGTTTCAGGATTGATTTGCATTTCTGCTTTTTTAACAATAGTCTCATTGACCTTTACTAATTTATTTTTAATTAATTGCTTGACGTCTTTTCTTGAGCCATATCCACTATTCGCTAACAACTTATCAAGTCTCATCAGATTCTGTACTCCTATCTACCAGTAATACGATCAAGAATTGGTATCCTTTTCCCAACAATTCGTTCAAATAATGTAGAAGCATACCCTAAATAAAGATAGACGCCTCCACCTAGAATTACTCCAAATCCAGCAATGATGATTGCTTGAATGCTACCATCTTGATATGTCATCAAATAACTAAATAGCCATTTGATTACTATTAGTACAATCGCCATTATTGTACTGAATATGATCATAAGTAATGTTAATTTAAAGAATTTTTTTAATGAAAATTGTATTGATGCTCTTATTTGCCATATATTTAAAACAACTGCTACAAGCGAGGCAACAAATGTTGTGATGATGGCTCCTTTAGCCCCGAAAGATTGAATCATAATCGCATTGAATAATAGTTTGATTAAAATACCTGCTCCTAAACTAAACAAAGTAAATCGTTGGCGCTCAATTCCTTGTAAAATAGACGCAGTCACAGTAAAGAATCCAAATGTTAAAGCAACTGGTGCATACCATGCAAATAATGGACCTGTGATGGCAATGTTATCTCCACCAAATAAGCCTGTATAAATTTCATGTGATAAAATGACTAAACCTACTACTGCAGGCAAAACAAAGAACATCACAATTTGAAGTGATTGATTAATTAATTTTTTTACGCGATCTTGTTGATTTCTCTGAAAAGCTCGTGTAATTTCTGGAATTAAAGCTAATGATAGCCCTGTTGCAATAGTTACTGGGATAATGACTAATTTATGTCCTTGTTGATTAAAACTTGAATAAGCAATGTTAGAAATGGATTCCAGTCCTGCTTGTGCCATTGCTCGTTGAAATGTCAACATATCCACTAATTGATAAAGAGATGTAGCCACACCAACTAATACAAATGGACCAGCGTATGAAAGTAATTCTCTGAATAATTCTTTCATTGGAATGTGTTGTCTATTTTTTTGTGCATCCACTTTTGCTTTCACATATTTCCTTCGTTTAAACCAGTAACCTAATAGTACAATCCATGAAGCAATACCACCAACAAATGCTGCTAAAGTAGCATAACCAATTGATGTAGCAATCTCACCATTTAATACTTCCATCACTATATAGACAGAAATAAGCAAGAATATAATTCGCACAATTTGTTCTATTACTTGAGAGACCGCTGTTGGTCCCATGGATTGATTTCCTTGAAAGAATCCACGTACAATCGACATACTTGGAATAATTATTAATGCAAAGCTGACCATTTTAATAGAATTTGCAACGTCAGCAACAGTTATGTTTCCTTCTGTTCTAGGATCCCATACCATTTTTGAAAACAAATCTGCACCAAAATACATTAGAAGGAAACCGATAATTCCAGTGATTAACATCAAATAGTTTCCTAATTTGAACATTCTCATACTTGTATAATAATCATCTAATGAATTATATTTAGAAACAAACTTTGATACTGCTAAAGGAACCCCTACAGTAGCTACAGAGAGCATAATATTATACGGTGTATATGCAAATCCGTATAATGTCATCCCTTCCTCTCCAACCATATGTATAAATGGAATTACATAAATCATACCTAAAAATTTAGACAAGAAACTTGCACCTGTTAGTAGCATTGTTCCTCTAATAAAATTTGAGCTCATTTTTTCACCTATATTCCTCTCATTCATGTAACGTAATTATTTTATCATAATTAACAATATATTGTTATTAATTATTGTCAAGAATAGGAACTCTTTGTCGATTTACTCATTACAAAAAATAGTTTATGATTAGAAAAGAAAGTAATGAAATGAGGTTAAATTATGTGTTACGAAGTTGTCGTCATAGGTGGCGGTCCTTCAGGATTAATGGCAGCAATTGCAGCAGCTGAACAAAATGCAAAAACATTATTAATAGATAAAGGAAACAAGTTAGGCAAGAAATTAGCTATTTCTGGTGGTGGTAGATGTAATGTAACAAATCGTTTACCTGAAGAAGAAGTCATTCGAAACATACCAGGTAACGGAAAATTCTTATATAGTGCTTTTTCTACATTTAACAATTTTGACATCATTGATTATTTTGAAGGGCTGAATGTCCCATTAAAAGAAGAAGACCATGGAAGAATGTTCCCATTAAGTAATAAGGCACAAGATGTTGTCAATGCGTTATTAAATCGATTAGCAGAGTTACATGTAGATATTCGTAAAAATACAAAAGTAGAAGCAATACACTATGGTCAAAAACAACATGAAATCATTTTAACTGATGGTGAGAAAATTAAAACAAATACTGTAATTATTGCAGCTGGAGGTACTTCTGTTCCACATACAGGATCAACAGGTGATGCATATCCATGGGCTAAAAAAGCTGGACATACCGTTACAACATTATATCCAACAGAAGTACCTTTAACTTCAAACGAACCATTTATAAAAGAGAAAAGGTTACAAGGTTTATCTTTACGTGATGCTGCCATCTCTGTTTATAATGAGAAAGATAAAAAGATTATTACACATCAAATGGATATGTTATTCACCCATTTCGGTGTCTCTGGACCAGCAATTTTGCGTTGTTCTCAATATGTAGTCAAACTTTTTCTATCTGGATTAAAAAAAGTTAAAATGACCATTGATGCAAAACCTTTATTGACACAAAATGAACTAGAAATAGGAATCACTAATTTAATAAATAATAACCCTAAAAAAACAATCAAGAATATTTTAAAAGGTCAAGTACCTGAGCGTTATTTAGATTTTATTTTAGAGCAAGCAAAGATCAATGTCGATACAAATGGCGCAAATATTTCCCGGGAAAATATACTAGATATTGTCAATAACATAAAAAACTTCACTTTTTATGTTCATGGAAATTTATCTATTGAGAAAGCTTTTGTTACTGGTGGGGGCATTTCTATTAAAGAAGTTGTGCCAAATACAATGCAATCAAAACTTATGCATGGTTTATATTTTTGTGGGGAAGTATTAGATATTCACGGATATACAGGTGGTTATAATATCACTGCAGCTTTAGTTACTGGTAGAGTCGCTGGAATGCATGCAGCATGGGAAGGAATCTCTCATTAAGCTTGCATCTCTATAAATATGTATAACACTAAATTTGTTGAATTTCAGTTTCATCTTTTTGCAAGTAATTAAATCTAGTAGGGTCTCCCAACGAGTATATCGCGTTATCAACTTATGTATTACAAACATATCAGAATTTGAAAAACTAAATTTCTTAATTAATATTATTGATTATAGTTTCTTAACAGACATCCCAGCTACTAATAGTGTATTTTTATTTTGAAATTCATCAATTTTATATTAAAATTATATATAGACAAGTGAGTTCTTTCCTAATTGTTTTGTAGTAAAAACTAATTCCACAGGAAAATTCACTTGTTTTCTATTATAAAGGAAAAAGGTGCTAGTGAATGTATTTTGACGAGCACGAATCTCTTCTCAAAATTTCCTACACCAACACCAAATATTATACAACTACTTTATTGAAAAACAAAAAAGCTTCTTAGATTACATAATGCAAACTAAGAAGCTTTTTAATTGCCTAGCAACGTCCAACTCTCGCAGGGGCAAGGCCCCAACTACCATAGGCGCTGGAGAGCTTAACTACTGTGTTCGGCATGGGAACAGGTGTGACCTCTCCGCTATCGTTACCAGACTCTTTTTCAAGGACAAGATACATTATAACTCATACTTATTATAAAAAGCAAGAGTTTTTTATAAAGTTTTTGCAACTTCAAAACTAGATAAGAAGAAAAACAAGATCAAACAAGAAAAAGTTAGTTAAGTCCTCGATCGATTAGTATTCGTCAGCTGCACATATCACTATGCTTCCACCTCGAACCTATCTACCTCATCGTCTCTGAGGGATCTTACTCACTTACATGATGAGAAGTCTCATCTTGAGGGGGGCT